>JAGXSN010000105.1 GCA_018333815.1 Sulfuritalea sp.
TGGTAGGCGGTATTGGAATCGAACCAACGACCTCCACGATGTCAACGTGGCGCTCTAACCAGCTGAGCTAACCGCCTGCAACGAGGCGCGAATTCTAGACGAATCGGGGAATGCGCGCAACGAACAGGCAAATCTGCTGGCCTTGCGGGCGATGCTCTGGCCGACTGCGACGTCCTCGCCGCGGCCTGCCCCGGCGCCTGGCGGACTATAATTCCCTCGCACCGGAAGCGTGGCAGAGCGGTTGAATGCACCGGTCTTGAAAACCGGCGACGCCGCAGGGCGTTCGTGAGTTCGAATCTCACCGCTTCCGCCAGGAGATCGTTATGAGTCACAAGCACCAGCACCTGCTGCGCAGTCTGTTCCAGGATCCGCCCAGCGCCAACATCCACTGGCGCGAGATCGAGTCTCTGCTCCACCACCTCGGCGCCGCGATCGAGCCCGTGCATGGCGCGCGTTTCCGAGTCGTCCTCAACCGCCACGAGTTTTTCCTGCACCACCCGCATCAGAGCAACGTCTTCGGGCGCCAGGACATCAAGCACCTGCGCGAGTTCCTGGCCCGGGCCGGCGTCAGCCCGTCGCTCTACGAAGCCCGGCGGGAAGCGGAAAGGAACAGCCGACCGTAGCTACCGCTGCGCCGCTGCCCGCAGCGGATCGCGCAGGCGGGCGAAATCGCGCGGCGCGACGTATTGCAGCACCTCCTTGCCTTTGGCGTCAAGACGCAGGTCGAGACCCTTTTCCGGGTAGAGGAAATGCTCGATGTGCTCGCCGGAACGGATGCGTTCGGCCGGCGGGCCGAAGCGCTGCAAGACGATCTCCTCGCTCAGATGCGCCGCCGGGATGAAAGCAATCGCCGTCACCCGCGCCTTGTTCAGCGCTTGCAGGTCGGTTGCCGCCAGTTCGACGCGCCGGGTCGCGCTTTCCATGTAATTGACCCGCACGGCGCGCTTGAGCATGGCCTCGCGCTGGGCGAGGGTTGACTCCAGCGCGAGGATCATCCTGCCCGCGACGATGCCGGCGGTCACGCTCTCGTAGTAGGCCTCGACCGACCCGGATTCGCCCGGCGCGACGATCATCGCCACCTGGACCTCCGGCCCGAAGCGGGCGCGGGCGTCGTCGAGCGTGCTGATGCCTGGCGACAGACCGAAGACGCGTGAATTTCCCTCCGATAGCCGCTCGATCAGCCAGGGCAGCCCTTCGGCCGGCATTTCGCTCTGCCCGGCCTCGCGCTCGACGAACAACAGCGGCGCCGCCAACAGGACGGCGAGGATGGCGAGAAACAGGGCAAGCGACCTGAGGAAACGCATGCGCGCGCAGGCAGATCAGGCGCTACGACCTACAGCGAGCGCAGCACGGCGTAGGTGCATAACGAAACGAGCGCATCCGGGAAGATGCCGAACAGCACCACGGCCGCGCCATTTACCGACAGCAGGAAGCGCATGTCGAGGCTGGCCCGGATCGGCGCGGCATCGACGGGGGCATCGAAATACATGAACTTGACGATGCGCAGGTAATAAAAGGCGCCAATCAGCGAGAACATCACGGCAAACACGGCGACCCAGATGTAGCCGGCATCGACGACCGCCAGCAGGACGGAGAACTTGGCGAAGAAGCCGACGAAGAAAGGCACGCCGGCCATCGAGAACATCACCGCCATCATCACCGCGGCGAACCACGGGCTGCGCTGGTTGAGCCCCTTGAAATCTTCGAGATGCTCGACTTCGTAGCCGGGGCGCGACATCAGGAGAATCGTGCCGAAGGCGCCGAGCGACATCAGCACGTAGGCGACGACGAAATACAGCGCCGAACTGTAGGCGTTCAGGGCAAAGTGCTTGTCGGGCCCGACCACCCCGCTCATCAGCGCCAGCAGCAGGAAGCCCATGTGCGAAATGGTGGAATAAGCCAGCATGCGCTTGATGTTGGTCTGGGCAATCGCGGCGAGATTGCCCAGCGCGATCGACAAGACGGCGAGAATCATCAGCATCGACTGCCAGTGTTCGGCCAGCTCGAACAGGCCATACACCAGCATGCGCATCGCCATCGCGAAGGCGGCCAGTTTCGGGGCGGAGGCGATCAGCAGAGCGATCGGCGTCGGCGCGCCCTGGTACACGTCGGGCACCCACATGTGGAAGGGCACGGCGCCGAGCTTGAAGGCAATGCCGGAGACGATGAAGACGAGGCCGAACACCAGAACGGTTTCGTTGGCGACGCCCAGATGCAGGGCCTGCGCCACTCCGCCGATCTCGAGGGTGCCGGTCGCCCCGTAGACCATCGACATGCCGTAGAGCAGCAGACCGGAGGCCAGCGAGCCGAGGATGAAATACTTCATCGCCGCCTCGGTGGCGCGGGGCGAGTCGCGATCGAGGGCGACCAGCGCGTAGAGCGACAGGGAGAGGAGTTCGAGGCCGAGATAGATCGTGAGGAAGCTGGCTGCCGAAACCATCACCATCATGCCCAGCGTGGCAAACAGCACCAGCAGGTAGTACTCGCCTTTGTCGAGGCCCCGCGCGGCGAGGTAATCGCGGCTGTAGATGATGGCGACGATCACCGCCAGATAGATCAGCAGCTTGAGGAAATCGGAGAGCAGATCATCGACGAACAGGTTGTTGAAAGTCAGCACCACCTGAGCATCCATGGTCAGATAGGTGATCAGCGCGCAGCCCACCAGCGTCAGCAGGGTGAGCGACGAGGTCAGCCAGCGGCGCTGGGCGCCGAAGAAGGCATCGATGAGCAGGATGGCGCAGGCCATCGCCACCAGGAAGATTTCTGCGGAGGCCGGGTAGAGGTCGGGCGGGACGAAATCGTTGAGCATCGCTAGGCGCCGTTAGAGCTTGCTCACCGCGACATGCTTGAGCAGGTTGTCCACCGAAGCGTGCATCACCTCGGTGAAGGGGAAGGGGTAGACGCCCATGGCCAGCACGCACAGCGCCAGCGTCGCCAAGAACAGGAATTCGCGGCCATTGATGTCGGTCATCGCAGCGACATGGCGGTTGCCGAGCGGACCGAACATCACGCGTTTGATCATCCACAGGGTGTAGGCGGCGCCCAGGATCAGGGTGGTGGCGGCAAGCAGGCCGATCCAGAAGTTGTATTTGACCGCCCCGAGAATCACCATGAACTCGCCGACGAATCCCGAGGTGGCCGGCAAGCCCGCATTGGCCATGGCAAACAGCACCATGAAGCCGGCGAATCTGGGCATGACATGGACGACGCCGCCGTAATCGGCGATCTGGCGCGAATGGACGCGGTCGTACATGACCCCGACGCACAGGAACATCGCCGCCGAGATGAAGCCGTGCGAAATCATCTGCACCAGAGCGCCCTCGACGCCGATCTGATTGAAGATGAAAAAGCCGAGCGTGACGAAACCCATGTGCGAAATCGACGAGTAGGCGATCAGTTTCTTCATGTCGAGCTGCACCAGCGCGACGAAGCCGATGTAGATCACGGCGATCAGCGACAGCGCAATCATCATGGGCGCCAGATACTGGCTGGCATCCGGCGCGATCGGCAGCGAAAAGCGCAGGAAGCCGTAAGCGCCGAGCTTCAGCATGATCGCGGCCAGCACCACCGACCCGCCGGTCGGCGCCTCGACGTGGGCGTCGGGCAACCAGGTATGCACCGGCCACATCGGCACCTTGACGGCAAAGGCGGCCAGGAAGGCGAGGAACAGCAGGATCTGCGGCGTCATCTCGATCCTGAGCTGATGCCACTCGAGCAGGTTGAAGCTGCCGCCGGAAGAGAGGAACAGCCAGATCAGCGCAACCAGCATCAGGAGCGAACCGAGCAGGGTGTAGAGGAAAAACTTGAAGGCCGCATAGACCCGGTTCGGGCCGCCCCAGGCGCCGATGATGATGTACATCGGGATCAGCGACGCCTCGAAGAAGACATAGAACAGCATCGCGTCGAGCGAGCTGAAGATCCCGTTCATCAGGCCGGACATGATCAGGAAGGCGCCCATGTACTGGGCGACCTTTTCCTTGATCACCTCCCAGCCGGCGATCACCACGAGGACGGTGATGAAGCTGTTGAGAAGAATGAACAGGACGGAAATGCCATCGACGCCGAGGAAATACTCGATATTGAAGCGCGGAACCCACGAGCGTCGTTCGACGAACTGCATGCCGGCTTCGGCGACGTCGAAGTTGAGGTAGAGCGGCAGCGTGACGAGAAAACCGAGAATGGCGACGCACAGCGCCATCCAGCGCGCCAGCCGGTGGGCGTTCCCGACGGCGAATACCGCCAGCGCGCCCAGAATGGGCACCCAGATCGCGAGGCTGAGAAGGTACGAGCTCATCGGTACTTTTCTGTGTCAGTTCGTCAGGCGCGATTCATCCAGAGGGCCAGCAGCACGAACAGGCCGATGATCATGGAGAAGGCATATTGATAGATGTGGCCTGACTGGATCAGGCGCACCACACCGGCAAACCAGCCCACCAGCCTGGCGGAACCATTGACCGCCACGCCGTCGATGACCGCCTGGTCGCCGCCCTGCCACAGGCCGCGACCGACCAGCCGCGCACCGCCGGCAAAAAACCACTCGTTGAACTGGTCGAGACCGTATTTGTTTTCGAGAATCCTGACCGGCAGGGCCATCTTCCGGCGGATCACGGCGGGCAGGTCGGGCCGCTTGATGTAGAGGAACCACGCGGTGGCCGCGCCGGCGAGCGCCAGCCAGAAGGGCAGCGTGACGAAGCCGTGGGCGATCATGCCGAACACCCCGGTATAGATGGCCTGCAACTGGGCCATCGCGGGATGCGCCGGATCGACATGGATGGCGCCGGCGAAGAAATCGCCGAAGAGGAACGAGCCGATCAACCAGCCCGATCCGATCGCCGGAATCGACAGCAGGATGAGCGGCACGGTGACGACCCTGGGGGATTCATGGGGCTCATGGCCGCCATGGTCGTCGTGATGGCCGTGGCCGGTTTCGCGGAAGCGTTCCTTGCCGTGGAAGGCGAAAAAGACGAGGCGGAAGGAATACAGGCCGCCGACGAACACCGCCGCCAGTGCGCACAGGTAGGCAAAAGTCGCGCCGGGCACCTGGGCCGCCTGCACCGCCATGATGATGCTGTCCTTGGAGAAGAAGCCGGCGAAGGGCGGCAGGCCGGCATTGGCGATGGCGCCGATCAGCACGGTCGCGTAGGTGATCGGCAGATACTTGCGCAGACCGCCCATCCTGCGCATGTCCTGCTGGTGGTGCAAGGCGATGATCACCGAGCCGGCGCCGAGGAACAGCACCGCCTTGAAGAAGGCGTGGGTCATGAGGTGGAAGATGGCCACCGAGTAGGCCGAGGCGCCCAGGGCCATCGTCATGTAACCGAGTTGCGAGAGCGTCGAATAGGCGACGACGCGCTTGATGTCGGTCTGGACGATGGCGATCAGGGCCATGAAGAGCGTGGTGATCGCCCCGACCACGATGACCAGCGAGAGCGCGGTGTCGGACAGCTCGAACAGCGGCGACATGCGCGAGACCATGAAGATGCCGGCCGTGACCATGGTCGCGGCGTGGATCAGGGCGGAGATCGGCGTCGGGCCTTCCATCGAGTCGGGCAGCCAGACATGCAGCGGGAATTGCGCCGACTTGCCCATCGCGCCGATGAACAGCAGGATGCAGATGGCCGTGACGAGCGGCCAGCCGGTCGCCGCCTCGGTCATGCCGGCCAGCTCCTGGGCCTTGGCGAAGACGGTGGCGTAGTCGAGACTGCCGGCGTAGGCGGCGATCAGGCCGATGCCCAGCAGGAAGCCGAAATCGCCGACGCGGTTGACCAAGAAGGCTTTGAGATTGGCGTGGATGGCCGTCTCGCGGTTCGACCAGAAGCCGATCAGGAGGTAGGACACCAGGCCCACGGCCTCCCAGGCGAAAAAGAGCTGGAGGAAGTTGTTGCTCATCACCAGCATCAGCATCGAGAAGGTGAACAGCGAGATATAGCTGAAGAAGCGCTGGTAACTGTTGGCCCCGGCGCGGCTGCCCGCCGGCCAGTTGTCCTCGTCGTGCGCCATGTAGCCGATGGTGTAGATATGCACCATCAGCGAGACGAAGGTCACCACCACCATCATCACTGCGGTGAGCGGATCGACGAGAAGGCCGATGGCGAGTTTGAGGTCGCCCGATTCGAGCCAGGTGTAGATGTTGCCGTTGAAGGTATTGCCGGCCATCACGTCGCGCAGGATCACGAGCGAGACGACGAAGGAGACCGCCACCCCGAGAGTCGTGACCCAGTGCGCGCCGGCGCGGCCGATGATCCGGCCAAACAGGCCGGCGATGATGGCGCCGATCAACGGCGCGAGCGGGACGATGAGGTAGAGCGTCTTCATTGCGGCCTCATCCCTTCAGGCTGTCGAGGTCATCGACGTGGATGGTGGCAAGGTTGCGGAACAGCACCACGAGGATGGCCAGGCCGATCGCCGCCTCGGCGGCAGCGACGGTCATGATGAACAGGACCATCAGCTGGCCTTCCAGGTCGTTGAGGTAGTGGGAGAATGCAATGAAATTGAGATTGACCGACAGCAGCATCAGTTCGATCGCCATCAGCAGGACGATCAGGTTCTTGCGGTTGAGGAAGATCCCGACGACGCTGATCGAAAACAGGATGGCGGAGAGGATCAGGTAGTGGGACAGCGAAAGGGTCGTCAGAGTCATTGGCTGCCCCGCTCGGTCGGCGTCTCGGTCTCTTCCTTTTCCGCCGGCATGCTGACCAAGCGCACGGACTCCTCGCGCTTGCGCGCAACCTGCCTGGACGGATCGAGATATTTGGTGTCTTTACGCTTGCGCAGCGTCAGCATGACCGCGGCGATGATGCCGACCAGGAGGATGACCGAGGCCAGTTCGAAGGGATAGACGTATTCGGTATACAGCAGGCGGCCGAGTTCCTTGGTGTTGCTGTGGCCGGGCGGCAAGGTCTGGCCCGGCAGGGCATCGACGCCGAAATACCTGCCGCCGAGCACCATCGCCATCATCACCACCATCAGGATGCCGATCGTCGCGCCGAGAGGCAGGTAGCTCCAGAAGCGACTGCGCAGGCGGGCCAGGTCGATGTCGAGCATCATCACCACAAACAGGAACAAGACCATGACGGCGCCGACGTAAACCATCACGAGCATGATCGCCAGAAACTCGGCCTGCAGCAGCATCCACAGGCCGGCGCCGGCGAAAAACGCGAGCACGAGATAGAGCGCCGCGTGCACGGGATTCTTCGCCGTGATCACGCGCAGGGCGGCGAACAGAAGGATCGCGCCGAAGACGTAGAAGGTGAAGGTGGTGAATTCCATCATGCCTCCGCCGGACCGCCCCAAGGGGGCATGAGCCCCCCCGGGGGGGGCAGCGAGATGTTTTTGCGAGCGTGGGGGGCCATGAATATGGGCTTACCGATAGGGCGCATCCAGGGCGCGGCACCGGGCGATTTCTTCCTCGTAGCGATCGCCGTTGGCCAGCAGCATCTGCTTGGTGTAGTGCAAATCGCCGCGGGTTTCGCCGTGGTATTCGAAAATGTGGGTTTCGACGATCGCGTCGACCGGGCAGGCCTCCTCGCAGAAGCCGCAAAAAATGCACTTGGTCAGATCGATGTCGTAACGCGTGGTACGGCGCGTGCCGTCCGAGCGTTCCGCCGACTCGATGGTGATCGCCAGCGCGGGACAGACCGCCTCGCACAGCTTGCAGGCGATGCAGCGCTCTTCCCCGTTCGGATAGCGACGCAGCGCGTGCAACCCGCGGAAGCGGAAGCCCATCGGCGTCTTCTCGTCCGGATACTGGACCGTGATCTTGCGGGCGAAGAAATAACGCCCGGTCACCGCCATGCCCTTCAGGAAGTCCTTGAGCAACAGGCTGCCGACAAAATCCTTGAGCGCTCCCATGCGTTCAGTCCCAGACGTTGAAGGGCGACATCATCCAGATGCCGACGACCAGAATCCAGACCATGCACAGCGGAATGAAGACTTTCCAGCCCAGTCGCATGATCTGGTCGTAGCGATAACGCGGAAAGCTGGCGCGGAACCAGAGAAACAGGAACAGCACAAACGAAATCTTGAGCAGCAGCCAGACGATGCCGTCCGGGAGGAAGCCGACGGGCGAAAGCCAGCCGCCGAGGAAGAAAATGGCGACCAGCGCGGAGATCAGGATCATGTTCGCGTATTCGGCCAGGAAAAACAGCGCGAACGACATGCCGGAATACTCGACCATGTGGCCGGCGACGATCTCCGACTCGCCTTCGACCACGTCGAAGGGGGCGCGGTTGGTCTCGGCGACCCCCGCGATGAGATAGACCAGGAACATCGGCAGCAGCGGCAGCCAGTTCCAGGAAAGGAAGGCGAGACCCATGTCGGCGAATCGGCCCTGCCCCTGTGACTCGACGATATCGCCCAGATTGAGGCTGCCGGAAATCATCAGCACGGTAACCAGAGCCATACCCATCGCAATCTCGTAGGAGATCATCTGCGCCCCGGCGCGCATGGCGCCGAGGAAGGCATACTTCGAGTTCGAGGCCCAGCCGGCGATGATGATGCCGTAGATGCCGAGCGAACTGGCCGCCAGCAGGAACAACACCCCGGCATCGATGTCGGCGATCACGAGGCCGTCGTCGAACGGCACCACCGCCCAGGCGAGCAGCGCCGGCGCCAGCGCCAGGATCGGGCCGGTGAAGTAAAGCGCCTTGTTCGCCCGGCTCGGCGTGATGACTTCCTTGAAGACCAGTTTGAGCGCGTCCGCGATCGGCTGCAGCAGACCGGCCGGGCCGACGCGGTTCGGGCCGATGCGCACGTGCATGTAGGCGATCACCTTGCGCTCGAAGTAGGGCAGATAGGCGACGGCGACGACGACCGGCACCAGCACGCAGACGATCTTGAGCAACGCCCAGATCGCGGGCCAGACCGGCGCGACCACCGGCCACGACGACCCAAGCGAGGATTGCAGGAACTGCAGGATCTGGGCTTCCATCATGCGCGCTCCACTTGCAGGCAGCCGGACAGCGGGCCGAGCGCCACGGTCGAGGCATGGGCAGCGGCAATGCGCACGCAGTCGTCCGGCACGCCGGCATCCAGCTGGGCAATGAGTGCCGTCCCGCCAGCGCCGACTTTTACCGACTGGCCGTCGCCGATGCCGAGCTTGGCCAGCAGCGCGGCATTCATGCGCACGGTCGGCGCGGCCGCATCCTGGGTCGCCTGCAGGCTTGGCGCACGCCGCGCGAGCGGGTCGGCGAAATGGATCGGCACCTCGGCAATGCGCTGGATTCCGGAAGAACTGGACGACAGATCGAGTGCGCCCGCCTTGACCGCGTTGTCCAAACCAGCGACGAATTCCGGCTTGCCGCCCAATACCTCATCGCGCACCTGCTCGGAGGTTTCGTAGTCGAAGCCGGCCTGTTCGAGCAGGTTGCCCAACACGCGCAGCACCTTCCAGGCCGGACGGGTTTCGCCCAGCGGTTGCGCGGCCGCATAGAAGCTCTGGACGCGGCCCTCGGTATTGACGAAGGTTCCGGAAGTCTCGGTGAAGGGCGACACCGGCAGCAGGCAGTCGGCGTATTCGAGCGCCGCAGCCGACTTGAAAGGCGACAGCACGATCACGCTGGCCGCCTGCTTCAGTGCAGCGAGCGCTGCGGCGCCATCGGCACAATCGAGTTCGGGCTCGGCGCCGAGGACCAGATAAGCCTTGCGCGGTTCGGCGACGAGTCGCGCCGCATTGCGGCCGCCCTGCTGCGGGCAAGCCCTGGCGACATGGCCGCCGACGCTGTTGGCCGCTTCGCCGATGAAGCCGTACTTCGCGCCGAGCAAGATCGCCAGCTGCTGCGCCAGGCGCTGCAGCGTCGCGGCCTGCGGATGCTGCTGGGCGAAGTTGCCGAGCAGGATGCCGGCGTTTTGCCCCGCGACGAGGCTGGCGGCAATCTTCCGTGCCGTCTCCATGTTGGCGGTGGATACGGCCGATGCCGTACCACCAGCGCCGACTTTCTCGAATTCGGCACCGAGTGGCGCATTCCTGGCTTGAGCTACCGCCTTGACCACTTCGGCCAGCAGCCCGGGCAGTTGCGCCGGCGCGGCGATCGCCTGGGCGAACAGCTTGATGTACAAATCGTCGGCGGCCGCATGCAGCACCGAGATCTGCGCGCCCTTCTTGGCGCTCTGGCGCAGGCGCTGGGCGATCAGCGGATGATCCTTGCGCAGGAAGCTGCCCACCACCAGCACGCGGTCGAGCGCGCCGATGTCGGCGATCTTCATGCCCAGCCAGGGTGTCCCGTTGCGCTGGCCGTCGAGGCTGAAATCGTTCTGGCGCAGGCGGAAATCGATGTTGTCGGAGCCGAGGCCGCGCAGCAGCTTGCCGGCCAGCGCCATTTCCTCGAGCGTCGCATGCGGGCTGACGAGCGCACCGAGCGCGTCGGCGCCCTGGTTCTTCGCGACATCGCGCAGCGCATGGGCCGCATAGTCGAGCGCGACGTTCCAGTCGACCTCCTTCCACGCCCCGCCCTGCTTCACCATCGGCTTCACGAGGCGCCCATCGTCACCTTGGCTGTTCAGGCCTTCGTAGGAGAAACGCTCCTTGTCGGAGAGCCAGCACTCGTTGATGGCTTCGTTTTCGAGCGGCAGGACACGCTTGACCTGGTTGTGCAGCACCTGGACGACCAGGTTGCTGCCGAGGGCGTCATGCGGGCTCACCGACTTGCGGCGCGAAAGTTCCCAGGTGCGCGCCGCGAAGCGGAACGGCTTCGAGGTCAGCGCGCCGACCGGGCAGAGATCGATGATGTTGCCGGAAATTTCGGAATCGATCGTGCGCTCGACGAAGGTCATGATCTCGGCACGATCGCCGCGGAAAGCCTGGCCCAGTTCCATCAGGCCGGCGATTTCCTGCGTGAAGCGCACGCAGCGGGTGCAGTTGATGCACCGGGTCATGTCGCTGGACACCAGCGGCCCGAAGTTCTTGTTCGGCACGACGCGCTTCTCTTCCTGGAAGCGCGCGGCCGTCCCGCCGTAGCCGACCGCCAGATCCTGCAGCTGGCATTCGCCGCCCTGGTCGCAGATCGGGCAATCGAGCGGATGGTTGATCAGCAGGAATTCCATCACGTCCCTCTGCGCTTTCGCGGCCAGTTCGGAATGCGTGAACACCTTCATGCCGTTGGCGACGGGTGTGGCGCAGGCCGGCATCGGCTTCGACACCTTCTCGACCTGCACCAGGCACATGCGGCAGTTGGCCGCGATCGAGAGCTTCTTGTGGTAGCAGAAGTGCGGGATGGTGATGCCGGCGGCGTGCGCGGCCTCGATCACCGTGCTGCCCTCGGCCACTTGCAGCGGCTTGCCGTCGATTTCAAGTTCTAACATGTCGCACCAGCCATCAAACGCGTATGGAAGGTGCTGCCGGCCTTTTGCACATCGAGCGGCACCAGGCATTTCTTGTGTTCGACGTGATATTCGAACTCGCTGCGGAAATGCTTGACGAAGCTGATCACCGGCAGGGCGGCCGCGTCCCCGAGCGCGCAGATCGTGCGGCCCATGATCTTCTTCGCCACATCGTCGAGCAGTTCGAGATCCTCGGGGCGTCCCCGGCCGTGTTCGATGCGGTGGATTACCTTGTAGAGCCAGCCCGTGCCTTCGCGGCAGGGCGTGCATTGGCCGCAGGATTCTTCGTAGTAGAACCAGGACAGGCGTTCGAGCGCCTTGACCATGCAGACCGTCTCGTCCATCACGATCACCGCGCCGGAGCCGAGCATCGAGCCCGCCTGGGCGATCGAATCGTAGTCGAGGGTGCACTCCATCATCACGTCGCCCGGCAACACCGGCGCCGACGAACCGCCGGGAATGACGGCCTTCAGCTTCCTGCCGCCGCGCATGCCGCCGCACATTTCGAGCAGCTTCGCGAACGGCGTGCCCATCGGGACTTCGTAGTTGCCCGGCTTGTTGACATGACCGGAGACGGAAAACAGCTTGGTGCCGCCGTTGTTGGGCTTGCCGAGATCGAGGAAGGCCTGGCCGCCCCGACGCAGGATGTAGGGAATCGAGGCCAGCGACTCGGTGTTGTTGATCGTGGTCGGACGACCATAGAGGCCGACGTTGGCCGGGAACGGCGGCTTGTAGCGCGGCTGCCCCTTCTTGCCTTCGATCGATTCGAGCAGTGCGGTTTCCTCGCCGCAGATGTAGGCGCCCCAGCCCTGGTGGGCGAACAGATCGAAATCGAAACCGGAGCCGAGAATGTTTTTACCGAGGTATCCGGCGGCGCGCGCTTCCTCGATGGCTTCCTCGAAGCGCTGGTAGAGCTCGAACACCTCGCCATGGATATAGTTGTAGCCTCGCGTCGCGCCCATGGCGAAACCGGCAATGATCATGCCCTCGATCACGGCATGCGGATCGAGCCGGATCAGGTCGCGATCCTTGAACGTGCCGGGCTCCCCCTCGTCGGTGTTGCAGACAATGTATTTGTCCCCGGAGCAGTTCTTCGGCATGAAGCTCCACTTCAGACCGGTCGGGAAGCCCGCGCCGCCGCGGCCGCGCAAGGCCGAGGCCTTAACTTCCGCGATCACCTGGTCCTGGGTCAGCTTGTCGCCGAACAACCGCCTCAGCGCCTGGTAGCCGTCGCGCGCTTCGTAGTCCTTCAGCCGCCAGCCGGTGTCCCTGGTCAGATCGCGCGCATCGGGCCGATGCCAGCCGGCGGTCAGGGTCGGATTGATCGCTTGGAGGATGGCCATTACTTGCATTCCTCCAGCAGCCGGTCGATTTCTTCGGGTGTCATGAAGCACCGCATATGCACGCTGTTGACCAGCATCACCGGGGCGTCGCCGCAGGCGCCCATGCACTCGCCTTCCTTCAGGGTGAACCTGCCGTCCGGCGTCGTCTCGTTGAAGTCGATGCCAAGCTTCTGCTTGAGGTAATCCGCGGCATGCACGCCGCCCGACAGGGCGCAGGGAAGATTGGTGCAGACGGTGATCTTGTGCTTGCCGACCGGCGCCCGGTCATACATATTGTAGAAACTCGCCACCTCGTAGGCGGCCATCTCGGGCATGCCGAGATACTTCGCCACGAAGGCGATGGTTTCGTCGGCAAGCCAGCCCCGCTCGGCCTGGGCCAGCCGCAACGCCGCCATCACGGCCGACTGGCTCTGGTCCGCCGGATACTTGGCGACCTCGCGATCGATGCTTTGAAGAGTGGCTTCGCTCAGCATGGCCTTATCTATCCACTTCGCCGAACACGATGTCCATCGTGCCGATGATGGTTACCACGTCGGCAATCATGTGCCCCCGCGCCATCTCGTCCATTGCCGCAAGATTCTGGAATGCGCCTGAACGCAGTTTGACGCGGTAGGGTTTGTTGGCGCCATCCGAAATCATGTAGACACCGAATTCGCCCTTGGCGTGCTCGATGGCGGCATAGACCTCGCCCGGCGGCACGTGGATGCCCTCGCTGAAGAGCTTGAAGTGATGAATCAGCTCTTCCATGTTGGCCTTCATCTTCTCGCGCTGCGGCGGCGCGACCTTCAGATTGTCGGTCATCACCGGACCGGGGTTTTTGCGCAGCCAGTCGATGCACTGCCTGATGATGCGGTTCGACTGGCGCATCTCTTCCATGCGCACGAGATAGCGGTCATAACAGTCGCCGTTGACGCCAACCGGAATGTCGAAATCGAGCCGGTCATAGACCAGGTAGGGCTGCTTCTTGCGCAGGTCCCAGGCAACGCCGGAGCCGCGCAGCATCGGGCCGCTGAAACCGAGTTGCAGGGCGCGCTCGGGCGACACGGCGCCTACCCCGACCAGACGCTGCTTCCAGATGCGATTGCCGGTCAGCAGGGTCTCGTATTCGTCGAGATAACCCGGGAAGCGGTCGGTGAAGTCCTCGATGAAGTCGAGCAGCGAGCCTGCGCGCGCCTGGTTCAGCGCCTTGACGGTTTTCTCGTTCTTGAACCGGTTGACCGAGTACTGCGGCATGCTGTCGGGCAGGTCGCGATAAACGCCGCCAGGACGATAGTAGCCGCCGTGCATGCGCGCGCCGGAGACCGCCTCGAGGATGTCGCAAATGTCTTCGCGCTCGCGGAAGGTATAGAGCACCATCGCCATGGCGCCGACGTCCAGCGCATGCGTTCCGAGGTTGAACAGGTGATGGAAGATGCGCGTGATCTCGTCAAACATCACGCGCACGTATTGACCGCGGATCGGCACCTCGATGCCGAGCAGTCGCTCGACGGCAAGGCAGAACGGATGTTCGTTGATGAACATGGAGGTGTAGTCGAGCCGGTCCATGTAGGGCAGCGACTGCACCCAGGTGCGGTGCTCCATGAGCTTTTCCGTGGCCCGATGCAACAGGCCGATGTGCGGATCGGCGCGCACCACGACCTCGCCGTCCAGCTCCAGCACGAGACGCAGGACACCGTGCGTGGCCGGGTGCTGCGGGCCGAAATTGACCGTATAGTTCTTGATCTCAGCCACGGCCGTAATTTTCCTCGCGGATGATGCGCGGCGTGACCTCGCGCGGCTCGATGGTGACCGGCTGGTAGACGACGCGCCTTTGCTCGGCGTCGTAACTCATCTCGACATAACCCGAGAGCGGAAAATCCTTGCGGAACGGATGGCCGACGAAGCCGTAGTCGGTCAGGATGCGCCGCAGGTCGTCATGGCCCTCGAACAGGATGCCGAAAAGGTCGAAAGCCTCGCGCTCGAACCAGTTGGCGCCGTTCCAGACCGGCGTCACGGAAGCGACGACGGGAAAATCATCGTCCGGCGCGAACACGCGCACACGTAGCCGCCAGTTGTGCGTCAGGGAGAGCAGATGGCTGACCACGGCGAAGCGGGGCGAGCGGCCGGCAGCGACCCGATCGGTCGTGCCGTAGGACACATAGTCGACGCCGCAGAGGTCCATCAACTGCTCGAAACGCAGATCGGGATGATCGCGCAGCGTCTGCGCGATCTCGAAATAGTCCGCCGCCGCAACCTCCAACGTCACCTCGCCGCCGACCAGGGCGAGATTCCGCGCCCGCATGCCGAGGATTTCGGTCAGATTCCTGCGCAGCCGTTGCAACTTGACGCTCATGATCAATTGGAGGACGGACTAGCGGGCAATGGTGCAGGTACGGATTATCTTGTTCTGCAACTGGATGATGCCGTAGAGCAACGCCTCCGCCGTGGGCGGACAGCCCGGAACATAGATGTCAACGGGAATGATGCGATCGCAACCGCGCACGACCGAGTAGGAGTAATGATAGTAACCGCCGCCGTTGGCGCACGAACCCATCGAGATGACCCAGCGCGGTTCCGGCATCTGGTCATAGACGCGCCGCATCGCAGGCGCCATTTTATTGGTCACGGTTCCGGCGACGATCATCACATCGGCCTGGCGCGGACTCGGACGAAAAACCACGCCGAACCGGTCGAGATCGTAGCGCGACACGCCGGCGTGGATCATCTCGATCGCGCAGCAGGCCAATCCGAACGTCACCGGCCAGAGGGAGCCCGTGCGCGTCCAGTTGATGACCTTGTCGAGGGTGGTCGTAACGAACCCTTCGCGCAGGACGCCTTCGATGCTCATTCCCAGTCCAGGGCCCCCTTGACCCATGCGTAAATGAACCCGACGACGAGAATCCCCATGAAAACGAACATGGTCATGAAACCGAACAGCCACAAGGATTCCGACGCGACGAACTCGTTGAAGACGATAGCCCAGGGAAACATGTAGGCGACTTCCAGGTCGAAGATGATGAAGGAAATCGCGACGAGGTAGTAGCGCACGTCGAACTTCATGCGCGCATCCTCGAAGGCGCTGAAGCCGCATTCGTAGGCGGAGAGCTTTTCCGGATCGGGGCGATGGGGGCCGACGAGGCGTCCGACGATGATCGGAACGCAGCCAAAGACCAAGGCGACGACGACGAAAATCAGAATGGGGAAATAGCCTTCCAGCATTCAGATCATCCGTCCCTTCCCTACCTCATGCCCCATCATCAATACTGCTCCCTATGGCCCATCTCTTTTATTTTTTGGTGCCGACGGCGAGACTCGAACTCGCACAGCTTTCGCCACTACCCCCTCAAGATA
>JAGXSN010000106.1 GCA_018333815.1 Sulfuritalea sp.
GGGCCGCTCGCACTGTGTCGTCGGCTCCAGCCGCGGCGGTCACGACGGCCATTCCCGAGCCACTCCATGTGGACGACGCTCTGGTGGATGAGTTGCGCCATCACTTCCAGCAAGTGGTTGGTCAGCCGATTGCCGCGCGACAGACGTTCTTCGAGGCCGGCGCAACTTCGCTGAAGCTCGTGCAGCTTCACATCCATCTGCGCCAGGCAGGACATGCGAGCCTCGCGGTCACCGACCTCTTCGCCCACGCCACGCCATACGCGCTTGCGGCGCACCTGAGTACACGTCCGGGCGCCGGGATTACCTCCAGACACCAACCGGAGCCGGAACGACGCAGCCTTCTGAATCAACGCAAGGTCCGCGCCGGGCGGCGCGGGGGAGGCCAGTCGTGACCCGCCATATCCCCTACTGGTCCTACTACCTTCACCAGGGCATGCTCACGGCGCTGGTCATGCAGGGGGTCGTCGGCTATTTCCGCCACGCCGGGCTGGACCTCGCGCAGCTCAGCTGGTTGTCGCTCGCCATGCTGCCCTGGGTGGGCAAGTTCCTATGGGCGCCGTGGTGCGAACGGCACGCCCTGCCGCTCTCAGGCAACCGCTACCTCGGAAGCCTCGTGCTCCTTCAGGTTGGAATGGCCGCGCTGCTGGGCGGCATTGCGCTGGTGGAGCCAACCCATTCCGCGTGGGCGATCGTCGCCATCCTCATGCTGCTGACGCTGCTGTCGGCCAGCCACGGCATCTACGCCAACGGCATCCTCATCTGCACCACCGACGAGCGCAGCCGGCCGTTTGCCAATGCCGCCCAAGTCGGCGGCAGCTACCTGGGGATCCCATTCGGCGTGTTCGCCTTCCTGGCCGTGACGCAATACGCCGGCTGGGCGGCGGGCTTCCTCTCCATGGCGGCACTGTCCCTGATTTTGTTAATTCCCGTGCTTCTGGTGCGGCAACCGGTCCCGGCCAGCGCAGGCCAGGAACAGCCGCGCTTCGATCCGTCCAGTCTGCGCGCGCTCTGGCCTGCGCTCGCGCTGACGGCAATCTACTACCTGGCCATGCGTGGTCTCATGGCCCTGCAGACGGTACTGCTCGTGGACCAGGGCATGAGTCTGACCGAGTTGGGCCAGGCGCTGACGTTCTTCAGCACCGTGGCCAGCGGCCTCGGTGTCCTCATCGGGGGGCTGCTCGCGCGGCGGATTGGGGCGTGGCGAAGCCTTCTTCCGGTGATGGTGTTGCACGCCGCGTTGGCCGGCCTGATGGCGGTCGGCTATTCCCGGTTCAATTTGCCCGCATGGCTGGTCCTGTTCGGGCTGGTCAACGCAGCCGCCGCGGTCGGCTTCGTGACGCTCTACAACGTGCTCATGGGACTGGTGCGGCCGCATCAGCCCGCTTCCGACTACGCCCTGTTCCAGTCTGTCGACATGGCCGTCGCCATGCTCGCTTCGATGATCACCCTGCGCGTCGCGCATTACACCGGCTACCAGACGTCCCTGACCCTGCTCGCGGTCGTCGCGGCCATCAGCCTGTGGCCCGCCAGCCGGTTGCGCCACCGCCTCTCTCGCCCGGCAGTCCACGAGCCCGCCGCGGCCAACCTCGAACCCAGCTTGGAGCCACGTCATGGGTGAATGTCCCGTGCCTGATTTTGATGCCCTGGTGGCAAGACATTACCCCGATTGCGAGCCGGTCGCCGTGATTGGTCATGCCTGCCGCTTCCCCGAATCGGACGACTGCGAGGCGTTCTGGCGCAACCTGGTGGACGGGCGCGAGCTCAGCCGTCGCTTCTCGCGACAGGAGTTGCTTGACGCCGGACTGCCCGCCGCGACTGTCGACGCCCCGAACTTCGTCGGTATAGGAACCGTCGTGCGGGATGCCGACGCGTTCGATGCCGATCTGTTCGGCTACTCGCGGCAGGAGGCGGAATCGATCGACCCTCAGCAGAGGCTCTTCCTGCAAATCGTGTGGCACGCCTTGGAGCATGCCGGCTACGCACCGCGGGACGTGCCCCACAAAACAGGGGTTTTCGGATCTGCCAGGATCAGCACCTATCCGGGCCGTGAGCCGCTGCGCATCGCCGAGGTGGCCCAGGTCAAGGGCCTGCAGTCCCTGATGGGCAACGACAAGGACTACTTGGCCACGCGCGCGGCCTACAAGCTCAACCTGCGCGGTCCAGCGATCACCGTGCAGACCGCGTGTTCGAGTTCCCTCGTTGCGGTCCACATGGCGTGCGAGAGCCTGCGCGCCGGCGAGTGCGATATGGCGGTGGCCGGCGGAGTGGCCATCTCCTTCCCGCAGCAGGCGGGTTATCTCCACCAGCCGGGCATGATCTTCTCCACGGACGGACATTGCCGCCCGTTCGATGCCGAGGCGCAGGGCACTTTCGCCGGCAACGGGATCGGTGCCGTGGTACTCCGCCGACTGGCCGACGCCCTGCGTGACGGAGATCCGATCATCGCTGTGGTGCATGGCAGCGCGATCAACAATGATGGCGCACAGAAGGTCGGCTACACCGCACCTTCCGTCGCAGGACAACGCGAGGTGATCCGTGAGGCGATGGCACTTGCCGGTGTTCTCAGCGGCCAAATCGGGCTCATTGAGGCGCATGGCACCGGCACCCCGCTCGGCGACCCCATCGAGGTGGAGGCGCTGCGCGCTGTCTTCCATCGACGGGGGGACGGGCCGCCCTGCGCACTGGGATCGGTCAAGGGCAACATGGGGCATCTGGACACCGCCGCCGGGATCGCCAGCCTGCTCAAGGCCATCCTGGCGGTCGAGCGCGGGACGATCCCGCCCAGCCTGCACTTTCGAACCCCGAACCCGGCGCTGCGGCTGGACGACAGCCCCTTCCACGTTCCTACTCAGGCCCAGATCTGGAACGACCCAACACGCCTGGCCGGCGTCTCCTCGTTCGGCATCGGCGGCACGAACTGCCATCTGATCATCGGCTCCCTGCCCGCCGCGTTGCGCACGCCACGTGTGGATGCCGGAATGCCGACGGCCGACACGTCGCCGGCGACGGGCGCATTGCTGCTCAGCGCGGCGAGCGAGCCCGCACTGCGCCGTCTGGCCGGTGCCTATGCGGAGGCGTTGCGCCACGCCGATCCCGATGACCTGGCCTACACCGCCCGGCACGGCCGGCAACTGGACCTCGCCTTCCGACTGGCGGTGCCGTTGTGCGAGGAGACTGCCGCCGCCCTGACCGCTTGCGCGGCCGGCGACGAGGACGTGCTGGTGCACCACGGCCGGGGCGAGCCCAGTGGACAGGCATGGCTTTTCACCGGGCAGGGTTCGCACTGGCCCGGCATGGGCAACGACCTGTACCGGGCTTCGCCGGCCTTCGCTGCCAGCCTGGACCGCTGCCTGGCGGCATGCGACGGCGAAATTCCACTCGATCCGCCTCTGCGGGACGCGCTGCTCGGGGAGCGGGGCGATCTGCTCGAACGCATGGAGTACGCCCAGCCGGCCATCGTCGCCTTCGAAATGGCCATGGCCGCGCATTGGATGTCGCTGGGCCTGAAGCCCGATCGGGTACTCGGACACTCAGTGGGCGAGTTCGCCGCCGCGGTAGTGGCCGGCCATTACGAACCAGAGCCCGTCATGCGCCTGGTTCGGCGGCGAGGCGCCCTGATGGATCGGTGTGCCGGCGGCGCCATGCTTTCCGCATTCGCGGACGAAGCCACGCTGCTGCCCATCGCGCAGAGTATCGGCCTTGATCCGGCGGCCTGGAACGGTGCGCGTCACCTGGTGTTCTCGGGCGAGCGCGACGCCGTCGATGCGCTGGCGGCCGTCTTGGACGAGCGGGACATCCGTTACAGCCGCCTGGCCGTCACCGGGGCCGCGCATTCCCGCCTGCTCGACCCGATCCTCGACGCGTTTCAGCGCGAGGCGGCGACGCTTCGCGCCGTCCCTGGCCGAATCCCCCTCATCTCTACACTGTCGGGCGAACCCGTCGACGCCGATGCACTCAACGCTCCCGACTATTGGCGACGCCACATGCGCGAGCCGGTGCGCTTCATCCAGGCCCTGCGCACGGCGCTCGGCCAGGGTACGGGCCTCTTTCTGGAAGTGGGACCGGACGCGCCGCTGACCGGCATCGGACGTCGCGAGGCGCCGGACGCTGCGCGGTGGATCTCCAGCGCACGGAGACATCAGCCCGTCATGGCCCAGGTGGAGCAGGCCCTGTTGCAGTTGTACGCGGCCGGCGCCGAACTGCCCTGGAAAACCCTGCTCCCCGTCACAGGTCGCCGAATCCACGCACCCCTCTACCCCTTCGACCGTCAACGCTACTGGCATGAAGCAGAGTTCGCGGCCGTCCTCCCGGCGCAGCTCGCCGTCAACACGGCGCTTGAGGACGGCCGGCGGGTCGCCGCGCAGGCTGCCGAGGAACTGGAGTTGCCACGGCTTCAGGCTTTATACGCCTGCGTCACGAAGCTGCATGCC
Source organism: Sulfuritalea sp. (assembly GCA_018333815.1). GTDB lineage: Bacteria > Pseudomonadota > Gammaproteobacteria > Burkholderiales > Rhodocyclaceae > Sulfuricystis. Next base: position 4,431 of record JAGXSN010000106.1, read on the forward strand.
ATCGACGTGGATACGCTGGTGCGCCGCTGCGTCGGCACGCGCATCGAACAGGGCGTCACCGCCCTGGATGTACTGCGCGGCGGGCGTCTGCTGCCGCGCCATCGCCAGTTGCTCACGCGTCTGCTCAACGCCTGCGTCGAAGACGGTTACTACGGTCGCGACGGAGAACGCTACTCGGTCGGCAACGACGTTCCGCACGCATCGCGCGCGGCCCTGCTGGACGAATTGCGCGGCTACTGCGAGGGCCTGGACGTGATAGCCGAAACGGTCGGGCGGGCAGGCGAGAACCTGTACGCCATGATGCGCGGAGAGGTGGAGCCGGTGGCGGTCATCTTCCCCGAGGGCGCGTCCAGCGGCGTCGAAGTGCTGTATCAGGACTTCAGCTTCGGCCGCTATTTCAACCGGATCGCCGCCGGCGTGGTGGAGGGCCTGATGCGCGAGCGACGGGCACAGGGTAGCCAGGGGCAACCCTATCGTGTTCTTGAAGTGGGCGGCGGTACGGGAGGAACCACCGCCTGGCTGCTGCCGGTGCTGGCGAATGAATCCGCGCTCCAGTATGACTTCACCGATATCTCGACGATCTTCACCCGCCGCGCCGAACAGAAGTTCGCCGCCTACGACTTCCTGACCTACCGCGAATTTGATCTACAGAAGGACGCGCAGGCTCAGGGCTTCGAGGCGGGCAGCTATGACCTGATCGTGGCCGCCAATGTGATCCATGCCACCCAGCACGTCGGCCACACCCTGGCGAATCTGTTTCCGCTGCTCAAGCCGGGCGGGCGCCTGTTGATGCGCGAGATCACCCGACCGATGCGGCTGTTCGATTTCGTGTTCGGCCCGCTGGTCCCGCCTCTGCACGACGAGGAGGCGCGCGGCGGCGAACTGTTCCTGACCACCGCGCGCTGGAAGGAACAGTGTCTCGCCGCCGGCTTCGAACACGTCGACTGGCTACCGGACGACGGAACCACCACGTCGGGGATCAGCGAGCACGTCATACTGGCGATCGCGCCCGGGCGTCCCATGGCGGCGCCGCTGCCGTGGAAGGCGGAAGTCCGCGACCACCTGCTCGGTGTGTCGCTGACGGACGACGGCTGCTATCTGGCCGACTGGTCCGACTGTGCCGGCAACGACGAGTGCTGGCGCGAGCGCGTCCGTGATGCATGCATCGAGCTCTCAATCCGCCATGGCAGCGGTCGTGAGCCGCTTCAGGTCGACATTCCCGCTGTTCCGCAGCGGCTGTCGTTCGTGCGACTACGCTGGCATGCGGCACCGTTCGGTGAGGCGCGCCTCGGCATCGAAGTCCGTGACGACAATGACCAATGGCAGCCTGTCCTTAGCCCATCGCCGCCAGCTTTCGACCTGCCCACTCCCATGCCCGCCCCGGGCACCCACTACGACTGGGAATGGTCGCCTGCCGGAAAAGGTCCTGTGGTCGAGAAGGATATCGAACTGCGGGGCGATTGTTCCGGCGCCGCGTCGGCGCTGAGGTCGGCGGGCATCCGAGTGTCCACCGAGGCGACCTGGATCATGCTCGTGCTTGGCCTCGTCGATGACGATCCGCTGCCGTTGGTGGATGAGTTGATCGCCGCACTTTCCGACAGTGAACGGAAATCCCTGGTGGTCGTCACCCGATCCGCCTGGAGAATCAAGCCCGACGATGAGGTGGATGCCGCACATCACGCGATCTGGGGCCTGTTGCGTGTGGCTGCCACGGAACGGGGCGGGCGCGGGATATCCGTTGTCGACATCGATGTGCATAACGGTTGGGAGGCGCTCGTCCCCGGCTTGGCGGCGGTGAACGCCGGCCACCCGTGGGTTGCCGTGCGGGACGGCGTGGCCATGGTGCCGCGACTGGCCGTAAGGAGGCACAGCGCCCCCGTCTTGCCCGTCGGCGCCCTTCAGGATGACGGATGGCATGTGGTGACCGGCGCATTCGGAGGGCTCGGCCGGCTCAGCGTGCAATGGTTGGCCAGCCGGGGGGCCCGCCGGATCGCCCTGCTGGCGCCCCGCACGCGTCCGGACTGGCCGGATTTCCAACGCACGATGGCCGAGCGTCATGGGTGCGAACTCCATTGGGTGCCATGCGACGTCGGCGATTCGGCGCAGATGACCCAGGCGCTGCGGCAACTGGAGGACGATGGTGGCGTGTGCGGAGTCATACACGCGGCCGGCGTGCTCCACGATATGCCGCTCTCCAGTCTGGACCGGACGCGACTGGATCAGGCGTTCGCAGTAAAGGCCGGAGCCGCGCGCACTCTGTATGACTGGCTGCGTACGCGACACGGGCGATACCTGCTGCTCTACTCCTCGGCGGCCGCAGCGCTGGGCGCGACCGGTCAGGGTGCGCATGCCCTCGCCAGCGCCTACCTGGATGGACTCGCTCTCGCTCATCGCAACGACGCGTCGCCCACGGTCGTATCCATCGGCTGGGGTGCCTGGGGCGAGACGGGACGCGCTGCAGACCCCGGTCTCAAGGAGAAGCTCGCGGCGGGAGGAATGGGGTTGCTCGATAGCGCCGAGGGCCTGTGGCACCTTGAGCAGGCGGTGATGCGCGGCTCGCCCTATCGATTGGCCATGCGCATCATTCCCGATCGACTCGATACCGCACGACGAGAACTGCTGGCTCCCGCGTCCCCCGTCGCCGCGCGTGAAAAGCCTTCGACGTCGTCCGCTGCGCCGCCCCCTATCCCCGCGCTCTCCAAGGATAAGCTGGGCGATGCCGATGCGGTGGCCGCCTGGCTGACGGCGCGCATCGCCGCGCAACTGCGGCTGGACGACCCTGGCCGAATCTCGGCGAACCGGGACCTGTTGCAGATCGGACTCGATTCACTGCTCTTCCTGGAGCTGAGCAGTGACATCCAGCGCCAACTCGGCGTTCGCCTCGACGCCGAACGCGCCTATCGCGACCTCACCGTGGGTGGCCTGAGCCGGCTGATCGTCGAATCAGCGCCCTGCGCACAGAGACGACAGGAACCGGAAGCACTGCGCCACGACGCGGTCGGCCGGCATCTACCGTTTCCACTGACGCCCATCCAGCATGCCTACTGGCTGGGGCGAACCGAGTTGATCGAATACGGCGGCGTCGCCTGCCACGTGCTGTTCGAGTGGGACAAACGCCACGACGAATTCGATGTGGAACGTTTCGAGCGCGCTTGGAACGCCTTGGTTCAGCGCCATGACATGTTGCGCATGGTGGTGGACGCGGATGGCCAGCAACGCATCCTGCCCAATGTGCCGTTCTACCGAATTGAACGGTGCGATCTGCGCCGACTGTCTCCCGAACGAAGGAAACTTGCGCTCGATGAGATGCGCCACGAGTTGTCCTATCGAGTCCCGCCCGCCGATCAATGGCCTCTCTTCGAGCTTCGCGTGAGCGAAATCGACGATCTGCATTACCGCCTGCACATGAACCTGGACCTCCTCATGTTCGATGTGCAGAGCTTCAAGGTCATGATGGATGATCTGGCCACGGCGTATCGCGGTGAGGATCTGGCGCCGCTCTCGATCACATTCCGTGACTACGTGCTGGCGGAGCAGGCGCGACGCCGTGAGGATGCGTGGCAAGCCTCGTGGCGCTACTGGCAGGAACGCCTCGCGGAACTGCCACCCGCGCCGCGCCTGCCGTTGGCGGCGGAACGGCCGCATATCCGCCCAAGGTTCACCACCTACCAGGCTCGACTGGACAAGGAGGCGTGGACCGGGCTAAAGCGGGAATGGCGGACATGGGGGGTGACGCCATCAGCGGCACTGCTGACACTGTTCGCTCACACGTTGGAACGTTGGTGCCGCCAACCCGAGTTCACGCTCAACCTCACTTTCTTCGACCGGCGGCCGGTTCATCCCGAGGTGCGCCAGTTGATTGGCGACTTTACCTCGGTCCTTCTGATCGACTTCGATCTCGGCACACCCTGCGCGCTGCGGGAATCCATCGAACGGACCCAGCGTCATCTGTGGCAGCGTCTCGCGCACAGCCAGGTTAACGGTGTGGAGTTGATGCGTGAACTCGGCAAAGGCCGGGCCCAGTGCCGGCAGCCACTGATGCCCGTGGTATTCACCAGCATGCTCGGCATGTCCCTGGACGGCCTGGCCATCGACCAGGCGATGACAAGCCTGCTCGGCGATCCGGTGCACGTGTTCACTCAGACGCCGCAGGTCTGGCTTGACCATCAGGTCATGGAGATCGACGGTGATCTGATCTTCAGTTGGTACTGCATGGACGATGTGCTTGCCGAAGGTGTGGAGCAGACCCTGTTCGAGGACTATCAAGGTCTGCTGCGTGCCGTGGCTGCGCGGCCGGAACTGATGAACCACGCCGAGCTGTGGAAGCTTGGTGATGACGGCGATCTGACGCCATTCGCCCGCCGTCCCTGGCCGCTTGGCGCTGGTAATACCGCCATCGACCTGCGCGATGTCGAAGATGCACTACGCGCAAGGGCCGATGTGCGCCGCGCCGAGGTCTTGTCGGCGGTGGACGGTGATTCGCTGGAGGTGAGGGTGGTGGCGGCCAACCATGCCGTGCCCGTCTCCCGATCACCCGCCTGCGATCAGGTTTCGCTCGAGCCGCTGGATGTGGCAACGCTGGCGGAAGTCGAATCCGCGTGGCGCTGGCTCGAAGCACGCGCATTGCGTGGCATCGCCGACACGCTGCGGAGCCACGGACTGTTCGAGCATGAAGGGCAAAGCCACGGTCTCGACGAGGTTCACTCCAGACTTCGCGCTTTGCCTCAATACCGTCGTCTCGTGCGGCAGTGGTTGCGCCTGCTGCGCGATCAAGATTGGCTTCGAGAGGATGTCGACGTTTTCGTATGCTCCCGCAGTCTCGCCGAAATTCCGGAAGCCGCGCACTCGCGGCCCGAGGCGGGCTGGTGTCAGACGATTGCCGGCTTCCTTGATACGTGCATCGAACATCACTCCGCCTTGCTGACAGGTGAGCGGTCGCCGCTGGAGTTGTTGTTCGCAGATGGCGGAATCGTTGCGCACGCGTTCTACAGCGACAATCCGGTTGCCCGCTGCCTCAACGCGAATGCCGCCCGTCTGGCGCGCGCTCTTGCCATGGACACATCGGAACTGCGCGTGCTGGAGGTTGGCGCCGGTACCGGCGCCGCCACCGAGCACATCCTCCCCATCCTGGAGGGGCTGCTGCGGACATACCGGTTCACGGATGTTTCGCCCCTCTTTCTTGACGACGCTCGTAAACGCTTCTCGAACATATCCGGCGTCGAGTACGGTCTGCTCGATATCAACCGCCCCCTCGATTTTCAGTCTCATCCAGATGCCGGGTATGACCTGATAGTCGCCAATCAGGTCATGCACGACGCCCATCATGTCGTGCACTCCCTGCACCGCATGCGTCTGCTACTGCGCCCCGGAGGGCGGCTCCTGCTGATCGAGGCGACGGAACGTGACAGCGCGCTGCAGATGGCCAGCGTCGGCTTCATCGAGGGACTGGGTGCCTACGCCGATCTCCGCACGACGGACGACAAGCCGATGCTGGACCTTCCGATGTGGCGAGCCGCCCTCGAACAGTCCGGCTTCACCGTGGAGTTGGCGTGGCCTGAAACGGATCACACGCCGATGCGCCAGCATCTTGTCCTCGCCCGAGCCGTTTCTGGCGGTCGACTCCAAGTCGATGAGATGGAGCGCGACCTGCGAACTCGCTTCGGTGACGCCCTTCCTCCCGTTCGCGTGCGACAGTGCGAGCGGCTGGACACCAATGGGGATGCCAGCTCGTCTCCATCGCACGCACCGGCGAACAGCCCAAACGCCGCGCCCGGAGAGGGCGTATCCCGCCAGCACAGGGCGAAGGCCGATGAACCGGATCGCCTGGCTGTCGAACGGGAGGTCGCCATTCTCTGGCAGGAGTTGCTCGCGCGTCCTGTTCATCGCGACAGCGATTTCTTTCAGTGCGGTGGGGATAGTCTGATCGCCACCCGAATGGTTGCCCGACTCAACCGCTCGGGACTGCGCAACGCCAGCCTCCAGAGCCTGTTCGCTCATCCCACCCTGGCTGGATTCTGCGCCACCCTGGCTTCGCCCCTCGAAGCGGGCACCTATGACGCGGTAATTCCGCTCGCGCAGGGCAATGGGGCCGGGACTGCATTTGTGTTCCATCCATCGGACGGCGAGGTCGGCGCTTATCTGCCTCTGGCTAAGCACCTAGGCCTTGACGTCTTCGGGCTTGTGGCCCCCGAAGTGTTGCATGTGGACAGTCTGAACGAGCTTGCGTCGGTCTACGCGGAAGCCATTCGGCGCCAGCAACTGCAAGGACCGTATCTTCTGATCGGCTGGTGCTACGGTGCTTTCGTCGCCGCGGAGACGGCACGCATCCTGCGCCATGGCGATGTCCCGGTGATGCTGTCACTGCTCGATCCGATCTGCCGCGCCGACTTCGCCTTCACCGACCGCGCCGCACTGCTGCGGTTGTGTGCCCAAGGAAGGGTTATTGTGCCGTTGCCGGACGACCTGGAAAAGCTCAAGCCCGACGAGCAGTTGGCCTGCTTCGCACGCAACGCTGCGGCCGTCGGCTTGGTGCCATCTGATTACGATTCGGAGCGGACCCGCCTATCGTTGGAACGCATAGCCCGGCTGTTGCAGATGCTGGCTCACCATCCGGCACCGGACCCTTTACCTATTCCATGCCTCTGGCTGAATACGACCCAGCGGCCTGCCCACTGGGCGCCCGCTGAACACGATTGGGCATCCTGGGCGCCACATGCGCAGCGGCACACGCTCGACGTCGATCACTGGCAACTGGTGATGGACGAGACGGCGGCGGCGACCACCGCCGCGTTAATCCGTGAGTGGCAGCGAGGCCACGGGGAAGTGAAGGAGCGGAGCGTATGAAGCCCTCGTACACGAAACCCCGGCGCGTCCTCATCGTCGGCGCCAAATTCGGAGAGGTCTACCTCAACGCGTTCCTGCGTCCCCAGCCGGGACTGGAACTGGCGGGCCTGCTGGCGAATGGCGGCGCACGGGCGCGCCATCTGGCACAGGCATTTGGCATTCCGCTCTACACCGATGTGGAGCAGGTTCCGGACGACATCCGCATCGCATGCGTGGTGGTTCGTTCAACGGTGGTAGGCGGCCCCGGAACGGCGCTCGCCGAGGCGCTCCTGCGGCGCGGAATGCATGTGATACAGGAGCATCCGATGCATCCGGATGAGGCAGCCCGCCTGCGACGGCTGGCGGACCAGCAGGGATGCGCCTATTGGATCAACAGCTTCTACGCGCACACGCCGGCCGGGCGGTGCTGGATCGAACGCGCACGCCACCTTCGGCGGTTACTCGACAATGAAGCTGCACACTTCGCACACCTGACCACGAGCCGACAACTGCTCTATTCCTCGCTCGATCTGCTGTTGCAGGCGTACGGTGCGGACAACGCCTCCGTCGATTTGGGGGAGGCCGGGGAAGGGGCCTTCAGCCTTCTGCGTCTTGGCCTCCCCGGGTGCCAAGCCCTGCTGCGCTTGCAGACCTATATGGACCCCCACGATCCGGACTTCCACAGCCTGACCATGCACCAGCTCACGCTCGGCTGGCCCTCGGGTTACCTGTCTCTGGAGGCGAGCTACGGGCCGGTTCTCTGGACGCCGGCGCTGTACGACCCGCGGCATCAGGAGGAAGATCGGAGCCTCTACCATGGCGCCTTGGCCACGGACGACGATAACCTCTCGCGCCCCTGCACGCTGACACTGCACCCGGCGGCGCCGGACTGGTGTCACGCTCTCGAAGTGGACGGTCCCGCCGGCGTGGAGTGGGTCCTTCATTTGCTGAATCGGCATTTGGATGGCGCCGTCGAGCCAACAAGCTTCCAGGCGGACCACCAGCTGATGCTCGCAAGGCTGTGGCAACAGATACTGCGCCAAGCCGGCCCGGCCCGTGAGCGCCGCTTGCCTCCACCACAACTCATCGAGGCGCGGGAGTTGCTCGAACCATCCCGCGTCGAAGCCGAATGGGAGGCGTGACGATGGCCGGCATGTTGCGCACATGCATGACGGCGAAAGACCCGAATGCCCTGCACATCGTCCTGTGTCCATTCGCGGGGGGCAGCAGTGGCGCCTTCCGTAGCTGGGTCACTGTCGAATCCGCAGGCGTGAGCGTTTCCCTGGCGGTGTATCCCGGCAGGGATCATCGCATGGACGATCCCTGCGCGGAACGCATAGATGATCTCGCCGACCAACTCGTCGAGGCTATCCACACAGCCGGCATCGATCCACGCAAGGCCGTGCTCGCCGGCCACAGCATGGGCGCTCAGGTGGCGTTCGAAACCTGTGTCCGCCTGGAGCAACAGGGTGAAGGTCCGGCCGGTCTGGCGCTGTCCGGTTGCCACGCGCCGCACCTGCGGGGACGACGACTGCTCAGCCATCGGGATGATGAGGGCTTCCTCGCACAGCTCGTCGATATCGGAGGTTGCAGTCCGGAACTGTTGGGCGATCCGGCGCTGTTCGCTGTGTTCCTCCCAATGCTTCGAGCGGACTTCCGCGCCACCGAGAGCTATCACCGTTCGCCACCATCGGATCGGCAACGCCTGCGCACACCGGCGTTGCTCATTCATGGAACCAACGATGAGGAGGCGCATCGCCACGAAGTGGCGGCCTGGAGCGCCTGGCTGCGCGACGCGGGCGGCCCGGTCGCCATCGCCGGAGACCACTTCTATGTGACGCAACGGCCGCGGGCCTTCATCGGCCACATCCTCCGCCATTTCCAATCAACCGCTACAAGCATTGACTGACGTCAGGTGACCATCATGGATGCACGCGCGTATTCCTCCTCCCGGCATTTCAACTCAGGCCACGACAATCCCGGGATTCATGGTTCTCTTGGGGAGTGCCTGCGCCATTGGGCGAACACCCACACATCGCGCACTGCGGTGATTGATGGAGACGCGCGGATTTCGTTTTCAGAACTGAACCAACGTGTCGACCGCCTTGCGGCTGGGTTGTACGCCCTCGGACTTCGAAGCGGCGACCGAGCCATGGTTCAGATGCCCAACAGCATCGGCTTTGTCACGGTCTGCTTCGCCCTGTTCCGTCTCGGCGCCGTCCCGGTGCTTGCGATGCCAACGCAGCGATCGCATGACATCGACGCCCTGTGCCGCATTGCTGAACCGGTGGCCTACTTCGTACCGGACCAACTGAACGGTTTCGATTATCGGCCCCTCTCCATGGAGATGACCCAAGCGCACGCTTCGCTCAGAGTAGTGGTCATCGACGGCGAACCAGGTGATCAGACGCCACACGCTTTGTCGCTTGCGACATTGGGCGCCGAGCCCATGGATTTCGCTGCACCCGAGCCCGGCGACATGGCTCTGCTCCTGCTATCGGGCGGAACCACCGGCACCCCGAAGCTGATTCCTCGTACCCATGCCGACTACATCTACAACTTCACGGCCTCGGCCGAGCTGTGCGGGTTTGGCAGCGACACTATCTATCTTTCCGTTCTGCCGATTGCCCACAACTTCGCGTTGGCTTGCCCCGGCATTCTGGGAACGTTGGCTAGCGGCGGCACGGTCGTACTATCCCGTACTGCGAGCGCCGACGAAGTGATGCCCCTGATCGAGCGGGAGCGTGTCACTCACCTCGCGTTGGTACCACCCTTGGCGCAACTGTGGGTTGATGCGCGCGAATGGGAGAACAGCGATCTATCGAGCCTGCGCCTTGTCCAGGTAGGCGGTTCCCGACTCGAACCCACCCTGGCCCGACGACTGCCGGAAGCCTTGGGCTGCGCTTTGCAGCAGGTGTTCGGCATGGCCGAGGGCCTGCTCTGCTACACCCGCCTCGGGGGTCCGAAGGAGATCGTCACCCATACCCAGGGACGCCCACTGTCCCCATACGACGAGATACGCATCGTGGACGAGCAAGACCGGGATGTACCCGACGGCGAGATAGGGCAGCTCCTCACACGCGGCCCGTATACCATTCGCGGCTACTACCGCGCACCAGAACAGAACACGACCAGTTTCACGACCGACGGCTACTATCGCACGGGGGATCTGGTCCGCCGCGACCGGATGGGCAATCTGATCGTCGAAGGACGCGTCAAGGAACAGATCAACCGCGGCGGGGAGAAGATTTCCGCTGCCGAAGTGGAACTCATGCTCAACGACCTCCCCGGCGTGGGCGTGGCCATCGTGGTCGGAGCGCCGGATCCTCTGCTGGGCGAGCGCATCTGCGCCTTCGTGCAGCCGAAGGACGCTGTGCCCGATACCGACGCCTTGAAGCGGGCTCTTTGCGAGCGTGGCTTGAGCGACTTCAAGCTGCCGGATCAGTTCGAAGTCATCTCGCATTGGCCACTCACCGCGGTGGGAAAGATCGACAAGCAACGGCTGGTCGCAATGGCCCAGGAACGACGCGGTAGCGCATCCGGGGTGGTGGCCAGCTACATGGAACGCCGCCTGCCGGTGACGAGCGCGCCGCTGGATCTGGCGATCAGACTCGCCCGCAGTATTGCGCGTGAGAACTTCACGCTGTACGAGTGCGGCAACGAATGGAGCATCGCGCTGGGCTCGGCGTTGGACGTCATCATGGATGCCAATGGCACGGTCCGTCGCAGCGATGGCGCGTCGTGGCAAACCAAGCCGCCATGCGATGGCGTTGCGAAGGCGCTTACAGACGTTCCGTTTGACGATTGGCGCGCCTACGGCCGCGCCGAGTTCGAGCTGGCATACCTGATTCACGGCATCGATTGTCCAACGGGAGAGCGCCCGCTGCTGAAGCTGTCCATCCCTCGCCGCGAGATTCGCCTGACCACCGGGGAGGCGTTGATCCGCGCCCTGGACCCCGACGAATTGAGGGCGTTGGAGGAGGTGGTCGCAGCGCTTGACGCTGCCGACGAGCCGGAACGCGGCGAACCCGTTGAGGCCACCTGGGATGGGGACGCGGAGCGGACATACAAGGAAAGTGTCGCATCGGCGGTGCGCGAGATACGAGCCCAAGCCTACCAGAAGGTCATTCTCTCCCGAAGCATCGAACTCCCAGCGTCCATCGACATGGTGTCGAGCTATCTCGAAGGTCGACGGGCCAACACACCGGCGCGCTCATTCCTGCTGCGCGATGGTGATTTCGAGTCCTATGGCTTCAGCCCGGAGACAGTCGTCGAGGTCGACGCACGGGGAAGGGTATCCACTCAACCGCTCGCCGGCACACGGGCACTCTCGGGCGACGCCGCCGAGGACGAACGCCTTGAAAGCGAGCTGCTCTCGGACGAGAAGGAGATTGCCGAGCATGCGGTCTCGGTAAAACTGGCGTTGAGCGAAATGGCAGAGGTATGCACCCCGGACTCCCTCGGTGTAAGCGAGTTCATGGCCGTCTACCGCAGGGGTAGCGTGCGCCACCTCGCCTCGCGGGTCGCCGGACACCTGGCTGCGGGTCGCACAGCTTGGAGCGCCTTCGAAAAGCTGTTTCCGGCCGTCACGGCGTCGGGCATTCCCAAGCGCGAAGCGCTGGACAGCATACGTCGCCATGAGCCACAGCCGCGCGGCCTATACAGCGGCTGCGTCGTGATGGTCGACAGTGACGGCGCCCTGGACGCCGCGCTGGTGCTGCGCTCCGCCTATCGGAACAAAGATCGCTGCTGGCTTCAGGCAGGCGCCGGATTGGTGCCCTCATCGACTCCCGAGAGAGAATGGACCGAGACCTGCGAGAAACTGGCGTCCGTCTCCCGCCACCTGCGCACCCGTCCCCAAACGCCGTCGCCCATCGAGCGCCCGAAATACCGGGGCAGCTGAACGAGAGCGCAGAGCCTCATCCGGAGGGATGCCACAAACCCGCGGCAAGGCGGACCACCGCTTTCTTTTTTTGTCACGCATTGGTTCCGGCCTTGTCAGGGAAGGTGGGCCAGGGAGTAGACATGTCCGTCGCGGACGGCGTGCCGCACGGTCACCTCGAGTCCTTCCGGCAGGCGATCTCCCCACGGCTTGCTGAGTTGCAGCCGCAAGCCGTTGCCATCGATCCCCTGGAGGCGGGCCGCATCGAAATCATGGAACCGGCGTGT
>JAGXSN010000107.1 GCA_018333815.1 Sulfuritalea sp.
CCTGCTGAACGGGAAGCCGACCGTGCAGTTCTCGGGCATCAACGTGTGCTACAGCGCCATCAGCGACACGGAATCGGTCAGCATCTCCCATGTGTTCGCCCTCGTCAACGGGAAGATCAAGGTGACCTCCAGCGCGGTTTCCCCCGTCGACTTCTCTCTTACCAAGGTCGAATTCACTTACGGCGAAAGCTGGCTGAGGAACATCCTCACCGAAATGTCGACCTGAACCGGGCCGCCAGCATCAACGACAAACCCCGCCGCGGCGGGGTTTGTTTTTTGCCCGCGCCGGGAGAAGTCGGCGCTGGCGCGACGGCATCCCGCGGGCGGCTATCCCTTGCCGGTGCTGCCGAAGCCGGCCGCGCCGCGGTCCGAGCCGACGAACTGGTCGACGATGTTGAACCCGACCTGCACCACCGGCACCACCACGAGTTGCGCGATGCGGTCGAGCGGATTGAGCGTGAACACCTCGTGGCCGCGGTTCCACAGCGAGACGAAAATCTCGCCCTGGTAGTCCGAGTCGATCAGGCCGACCAGGTTGCCGAGCACGATGCCATGCTTGTGGCCGAGTCCCGAACGCGGCAGGATCAGCGCCGCCACGCCCGGATCGGCGAGATAGATCGCGATGCCGGTCGGCACGAGCATCGTCTCGCCCTTGTGCAGGCGCATCGGCATCTCGGTGCAGGCGCGCAGATCCATGCCGGCCGCGCCGGGCGAAGCGTAATGCGGGGCGTATTCGCCTTTCCCGTCCCGGAGGCGATTGTCGAGGATACGGACATCAATGGTGTGCATGGAACATCTCCGCGATGTGGCGCACGATGGCGCGCGCCAGGGTCGGCTTGGCGCCCGGCGGCAGGGGATGCGCGCCGGCGGCATCGAACAGGGTGACGACATTGTCGTCGCCGCCCATGCCGTCCTGCACCAGGTTGCCGACCACCAGCGGCAGCTTCTTGGCGCGGCGCTTGCCTTCGGCGTGTTCGGCCAGATCGCGGCTCTCGGCGGCGAAACCGACGCAGAATGGGGCATCGGGCCGCGCCGCCACCTCGGCCAGGATGTCGGGCGTGGCGACCAGTTCGAGTGTCAGACGGGCCGCTGTTTTCTTGATCTTGTGGTCGGCAACCGTTGCCGGCCGATAGTCCGCCACGGCCGCGACCGCGATGAAAATCTCGGTCGGCAGCTGCGCCATGACCGCCGCGCGCATCTGCTGCGCGCTTTGCACGTCGACGCGCGTCACCCCGGCCGGGGTCGGCAGGCTCACCGGTCCGGCGATCAGCGTGACGTCGGCCCCCGCCTCGGCGCAGGCGCGCGCCAGCGCGAAGCCCATCCTGCCCGAACTGAGGTTGGTCAGGCCGCGCACCGGATCGAGCGCTTCGTAGGTCGGGCCGGCCGTCAGCACCACCCGCTTTCCCGCCAGCCGTTTCGGCTGGCACACGGCGACCAGCGCATCGAAAAGCTCGGCGGCCTCGAGCATGCGCCCTGCGCCCACTTCGCCGCAGGCCTGCGCACCCGCCGCCGGGCCCAGAATGTTCACACCGTCGTTGCGCAGTTGCGCCACATTGCGCTGCGTTGCCGGGTGCTCCCACATCTGCCGGTTCAGCGCCGGCGCGACCAGCAGCGGACAGTCGCGCGCCAGACAGAGCGAGGACAGCAGGTCGTCGGCCAGGCCGTGCGCCAGCCTGGCGATGAAATCGGCCGTCGCCGGTGCGACGATCAGCGCATCGGCCCCGCGGGTCAGGTCGATGTGCGCCATGCCGTTTTCCTGCGAGGCGTCCCACAGCGAGACATGCACCGGCCGGCCGGTCAGCGCCTGGAAAGTCAGCGGCGCGACGAACCGCGCGCCCGCCGCCGTCATGACGACGTCGACCGCCGCGCCCGCCTGGCCGAGCAGGCGCGCCAGCTCGCAGGCCTTGTAGGCCGCGACGCTTCCGCTGACGCCCAGAACGACGCGCCTGGTTTCCAGATCGTTCATGACAGATAGGATATAGAATCGGTTCTCCGTTCCCGCGATTCTAGCTCATGGCAATTACCGACTGGCCCGACGCTCAGCGCCCGCGCGAGCGCCTCATCGAACAGGGTGCGGCGGCGCTCGGCGACGCCGAGCTGCTGGCGATCTTCCTGCGCATCGGCGTCAAGGGCATGAGCGCGGTCGATCTCGCCCGCGCCCTGCTCGCCCATTTCGACCACAGCCTGGTGCGGCTGGCCGGAGCCGCCCCGGCGCAACTCACGCGCGTCAAGGGCGTCGGGCCGGCCAAGGCGGCCCAGCTGGTCGCCGCGCTCGAACTCGCGCGCCGCGGCCTGCGCGAGGAATTGCGCAGCCGCCCGGCCCTGGCCTCGCCCGCGGCCGTACGCGACTGGCTGCGTCTAACGCTCGCGCCGCTGCCCCATGAAGTCTTCATCGCGCTCTGGCTCGATGCGCAGAACCGCCTGATCGCCGACGAGGAGATGTTTCGCGGCACCCTGACGCAAACCTCGGTCTATCCGCGCGAAGTCGTCAAACGCGCGCTGGCCCGCAATGCCGCTGCCGTGATCCTCGCCCACAACCACCCCAGCGGCGTGGCGGCGCCCTCTGCCGCCGACGAGCTGCTCACGCGCAGCCTCGGCCAGGCGCTCGCGCTGGTGGACGTGCGCCTCGTCGACCACTTCATCGTCGCCGGGGATGCCGCACCGCTATCCTTTGCCGAACGCGGCCTGCTGTAACTGCGGCTTGCTTGACAGGCATTCTCTCCGGTAGAATGCGCGGCTTTCCACAATCCGAAGTTCTGGAGCTCAAACATGTCCCGCGTTTGCCAAGTGACGGGCAAGGCCCCGCTGGTGGGGAACCACGTGTCCCACGCCAACAACAAGACCAAGCGCCGCTATCTGCCCAACCTGCAGTCGCGCCGCTTCTGGGTCGAATCCGAACACCGCTGGGTGCGCCTGCGCGTCTCGAATGCCGCCCTGCGCACCATCGACAAGAAAGGCATCGACGTCGTTCTCGCCGAGTTGCGCGAACGCGGCGAAGCCGTCTGAACCCGGGAGGTAAACGATCATGGCAGCCAAGGGCGGACGCGAAAAGATCAAGCTCGAATCCACCGCCGGAACCGGGCACTTCTACACCACCAGCAAGAACAAGCGCACCACGCCGGAAAAGCTCGAATTCATGAAATATGATCCGAAGGCGCGCAAGCATGTGGCCTACAAGGAAGTCAAGCTCAAGTAGCCCGACCTTGCGCCGCACGCCGCACGCCAGCCCGACACCCGTCCGGCTGGCGTTTTCATCTTGAGCCCGACCTCCGCATGACGCCACCCGCACCGCACTCCCGCCTCGCCCACTTTCCGATTCCGCTGTTTGCCACGGTCATGGGCAGCAGCGGCCTGGCCATCGCCTGGCAGAAGGCCGGCGCCGTGCTGGGCCTGCCGGCGCAGGTCGGGCTCGCCCTGCAGTGGTGGGCGCTCGCCCTGTTCGGCGCGATCGCGCTCGGCTATCTCGCCAAGCTGGTTTTTCATCCCGACGCCGTCAAGCACGAATTCGCCCACCCGGTGCGCCTCAACTTCTTCCCGGCGATTTCGATTTCCCTGCTGCTGCTCGCCACCGCCTTCGCCGCCAGCCTGCCGGGCTTCGCGCGCGGCATGTGGATGCTCGGCGCCGCGCTGCACCTGGGCTTCACGCTGATCATCATGAGCAGCTGGATCCACCACACCCGCTACGACATCAAGCATGCCAACCCGGCCTGGTTCATCCCGGTGGTCGGCAACGTCATCGTGCCGGTCGCCGGCGTCGGCTTCGCGCCCGCCGCCGTCTCGTGGTTCTTTTTCAGCATCGGTCTGGTGTTCTGGATCGTGCTGCTGAGCATCGTGATGTACCGGCTGTTCTTCCACGAACCGCTGCCCGAGCGCCTGACGCCCACGCTGTTCATCCTGATCGCGCCCCCCGCAGTGGCCTTCATCGCCTGGTTCAGGCTCAACGGCGGCCACATCGACGCCTTCGCGCAAATCCTCTACCACGTCGCGCTGTTCTTCACCCTGCTGCTCGCCGCCAACGCGCTGCGCTTCTTCCGCCTGCCCTTCTTCCTCTCGACCTGGGCCTATTCCTTTCCGCTGGCGGCGATTACCATCGCCACGCTGATCATGGCCGGGCAGGGAGGCGGCTTCTTCCTCGTCGCGCTCGCGGGCGTCCTGCTTGCCGTGCTGAGCGTCGTGCTCCTGCTGCTGACGATACGCACCTTCCAGGCCATGCTGCGCGGCGAGCTCTGCGTGCCCGAATAATCCCGCCGCGCGGGGGCCCGCCCCGCCGCGGCGGCATCTGCCATAATGCCCGCAGGAGGGCGTCGATGCGGCATTTCCTCGCTGGGCTGGTTCTGGTCGTCTGGCTGGCTCTGCCCGTCGCCGCGGCGGAGGGGGTCGGCATCGGTGTGCTGGCCCTGCGCGGCCCCGAAAAGGCCCACGAAAGCTGGGATGCGCTGGCCGCCTATCTCGGCCGCGAGATCCCGGGCGAGCGCTTTCGCATCGTCCCGCTCCGCTTCGACGAGGTTCCCCTGGCCGTGCGCCAGGGCCGGATCGACTTCATCCTGACCAATCCCGCCCACTATGTCGAGCTCGAGACGCTCTACGGCGTCAGCGCGATCGCCACGCTGAAAAGCCGCTTCATCGGCAATGCCGGCTTCAGCAGCCTGGGCGCGGTGATCTTCACCCGCGCCGAGCGCCGGGAGATCCGCACCCTCGCCGACCTCAGGGGGAAGAATTTCGCGGCTCCCGACACCACCTCCTTCGGCGGCTGGATCGTCGGCAAGCGCGAACTGCTGCGCCACGGCATCCGGCCCGAGCGCGACTTTGTCCGCCTGACGTTTCCCGGCACCCACGATGCCGTCGTCTACGCGGTGCGCGACGGCCAGGCCGACGCCGGCATGGTGCGCACCGAAACCCTCGAACTGATGGCGGCCGAAGGCAGGATCCGCCTCGACGATTATTACGTGCTCAACCGGCAGCGCGTCGAAGGTTTTCCTCTCCTGCTGAGTTCGCCGCTCTATCCGGAGTGGCCCATGGCGCGTCTGCAGCACGTCCCGGAAACCCTGACCGTGCCGGTAGCGATCGCCCTGAAGCAGATGAGCGCCGACGACCCCGCCGCGCGGGCCGGCAAGATTTCCGGGTGGACCCTGCCGCTCAACTATCAGCCGGTGCATGCCGCCCTGCGCGAACTGCGCATCAGCCCCTACGCCGCGCTCGGCGAGGCGACGCCGCGCGAGGTGGTCGCCCAGTATGGCCACTGGATCGCGCTGGTCCTGGGGCTGTCCCTGGCGGCCGGCACGGCCGCCGCGCTCGTCGCGCGCACCAACCGGCGCCTGCGTGCCAGCCGCTCCCGGATCGAGGAGCTGAACGCCCGCCTGGAAGAGCGGGTCGACAACCGCACCGTTGAAGTGGAGCGCCTGCTCGAGCGCGAACGCTTCTTGCGCCGGGTGGTCGCGACGGTCGCCGACATCAACCAGATCCTGATCACCTCGGACAGCCGCGAGGAAATGCTCAAGGCCTGCTGCGACCGCCTGATCGCGGGAACCGGTTACCTGTTCGCCTGGGTCGCTCTGCTGCGCGACGGCGCGCTCGAAGTGGCCGCCAAATCCTACGGGCCGGCGGAAGTCCTGCGTCATTTCGCCAGTTGCCGCGACCGGGGGCCGGGCCGCGCGGCGCTGGCGGCGAACCATACCGTGATCGAGAGGGATCCGGCGCAAATCGATGCCGAGCTCGCCCAGGCGGGGGTGCGCTCCGTCGTCGCCCTGCCGCTGCGGCACGACGCCTATGCCGCGCCGAGCGGCCATCTGTGCGTGCTGAGCGGGCACAGCGACGGTTTCGACGACGAGGAAATCGCCATGCTCGAGCAGCTGGCCGGCGACATCGGCTTTGCCGTGCACGCCTTCCGGCAGCAGGCCGAGGCCCGCCGCCTCGAACAGGAGCGCGTCGCCAACTACGAGGCGACCATCCTTTCGCTGGTCGACATGATCGAAAAGCGCGACACCTACACGGCGGGCCACACGCGGCGCGTGGCGCAGTATTGCGAACGGATCGCGCGCCAGCTCGGCTGCGGCGCGGAGGAAATCGAAAAGCTCAAGCGCGCCGCCGTCGTTCATGACATCGGCAAGATTGCGATCCCCGACGCCGTGCTGCTCAAGCCCGGCCTGCTGACGCCGCTCGAGTACGAGCTGATCAAGCAGCACGCCGAGGAAGGCTACCAGACCCTCAACCGCATCGACATGTACCGCGATCTGGCCGAAATCATGCGCGCCCACCACGAGCGCGAAGACGGTTCGGGCTATCCGCGCGGCCTGAAGCGCGGGGAGATCCCGCGCCTGGCCCAGATCATGGCGGTGGCCGACAGCTTCGACGCGATGGTCAGCAACCGCATCTACCGGGCGCGCAAGGACGTTGCGACGGCGCTCGCGGAACTGCGCCAGCAGGCCGGCACGCGCTTCGCCGCCGATGTCGTGGAAGCCGCCTGCCTGGCGCTGCGCGACGCGGAACCGCCCACGGTCGTCGACCAGATGCCGAAGACGCCGCTCGAGCACCAGCGCTTCGCCTATTTCTTCGACGACCAGCTGACCGGCACCCACAACGCGAACTACCTGCAGATCATGCTGCGCCAGGGCCTGCCGGAAACCCTGGCGCATGCCTATCTGGTCACGCTGCGCAACTTTTCCGGTCTCAACGAGGACCTCGGCTGGGCGGCGGGCAATGAAGCGCTGGCCAGTTTTTCCCGCATGCTGATCGCCCTCTATCCGGAAGCCCTGGTGTTCCGCGTCATGGGCGACGACTTCGTGCTGCTCGCACCCCACCCGCTGGCGATCGACGGCGCGGCCCTGAAGGCCGCCACCGCGCTGGCCGAATCCGTCGTCACGGTCGAGGTGCGCCGGCTCGACCCGCGCGCCGCGGCGGACCGCGCCGAACTGCTCAAGCTGCTCTGAACGCGCCGTCGCGCCAGCGCCGACTTGCACGCGGCGCTCACGGCAGCAGCCGGATCTCGCGTTGCGGAAAGGGAACGACTATGCCGGCCGCCTTGAACGCTTTCCAGATCGCCAGGTTGACGTCCGAGCGGATCGGCAGGGAGCCCTCCTCGGGATCGGCGATCCAGAAGCCGAGTTCGAGGTTGATGCCCGAGTCGGCGAAGGCGGCGACGAAGGCGCGCGGCGGCGGGTCGGCCAGCACCCTGGGCTGGGCGCGTGCGGACTCGACCAGGATCTCCATCGCGCGCTCGACATCGCTGCCGTAGGCGACCGGCACCTGCGTCGCGATGCGCACCTGCGGGTCGCTGAAGGTCTCGTTGGTGATCACCGCGCTGACCAGCAGTTCGTTCGGCACGATCATCTCGGCGCCGGTGGGCCCGCGCAGCAGGGTAAAGCGCGTGGTGATCCGGGTCACCACGCCGCGCATGTTGGCCACCTCGATGAGGTTGCCGATGCGGATCGAGCGGTCGAGCAGGATGATGAAGCCCGAAATGTAGTTGGCGGCGATGCGTTGCAGGCCGAGGCCGATGCCGACGCCGAGGGCGCCGCCGAACACCGAGAGCGCCGTCAGGTCGATGCCGACCAGCGGCAAGCCGACCAGTACCGCGACCAGGATCAGCAGGGCCCGCAGCAGGCGCGCGAAAACGAGACGCAGATTGTTGTCGATGCCCTCGGCCCGCAGCAGGCGCATCTCGATCAGCCCGCCGAGCCAGAGCGCGACGAACAGCGTCACCAGCACCGCGCCGATCCCCTGCAGGATCAGCCAGAGATTGATCTGTTCCTTGCCGAGCGGGAAACGCACGCTCTCCAGCGCGGCGATCGTTTCCGGCAGCAGGCCGAGGATGTGCAGGGCCACGATGCTCCAGGCCAGGAAAGCGAAACTGCGCTCGAACGCCACCAGCCACGGCGCGCTGCCGTGAAAACTCTGGCGCACGACGAACATCACCATGCGGATGACGAGCAGCGAGGCCAGCAGCGGCACGGCCAGGGCAAGCAGATTGACGCTGTGCCACTGGGCAAGCAAGGGGCGCGCCGTCAGCACGAGCGCCAGCATGACCAGCGGCAGCCCGATGCGTTTGAGTCCGCGCCGGCCCAGGGCGCGCGCCCGGCTTTCCGCATCGGCCGGCGCGTAGCGCCGCATCAGCCAGCGGTCGGCCGCCCAGGCCAGGGCGAAACAGGCGAGCAGGACGCCGATCTGCCAGAGCACCGCCGGCTGCTGCAGATCCAGCCACAGGTCGCGCAGCAGGCCGCCGGAGCTCATGGCTGCATGGCCGCGGCGAACGGCAGGGCATCCTCGCGGTGGCGCCGCCAGTTGGCCAGATAGGCCCGCGCCAGCGCGGGATGGTCGCGCAGGATCAGCACGTTTTCCGCATTGCGCGCCTGCGCGGAAAAAGTGAAGTTGTAGCTGCCGGTGATCACCACGGGGCGCTGGCCCTCGACGTCGATGAGCAGAATTTTATTGTGCGCGGCGGCGTAGCGGGTTTCGAGATGAACCTCGATGCCGGCCGCATGAAGGAGCGGCACTTGCGAGCCGCCCCCTCTGGCGACCATCTCCCGGTCGGCCAGCACGCGCACCCCGACGCCGCGCCGCTGGGCGACGACGAGCGCGCGCGCGATGCTGCGGCTGGTGATCAGATAGGCCTGGACATGGATGCCCTGCCGGGCCTGGGCGATTTCGCGCAACAGCGCGCTTTCCGCGTCGTCCCAGGGGGTGAACAGCACCTCGACGCGGCCCTGGGCGGGCAGGTCGAGGGCGACGGCCGGCGGCGCAAGCAGCGCCAGCCCGACGAGCAGCAGCCATTTCACGCTTGCCGCTCCAGCACGGCAGCATAAAAGCCGTCGGTGCCGTGCACCTGCGGCAGGAGCCGCAGGTCGGTGTCCGCCGCATCGACGGCGATGCCCTGCGCCGCCAGCAGCGGGCCCGCCGGACGGCGTGCGAACGCCGCA
>JAGXSN010000108.1 GCA_018333815.1 Sulfuritalea sp.
CCCAGTCGAGGCCCGCCAACGCGGGCCAGACGACGGCTTGCAGCGGCAATCCCTGCGCCGCGAGGTAACGTGCGACGGCGGCGGGCGCCTCGGCATCGCTCGCCACCGTGTCTACCGTGCTCGACTGGGCGAGGGACTTTTCGATGAGCCGTCGGACCAGCGCCGACTTTTCCGTATCGACGGGGGGGCGCGGTCCCTGCACGCGCGCGGCCAGCGTCTCTTCGATGGCGGCCCTGCCGGCGGTTGCGTTTTCCGGATTGCGGTTCAGCTTCGCGCGTATGCGGCCGAGGATGTCTGCCCGACGGGTCATGGTTTGCCCCTTCGCCGGGCATACAGTTCGCGGAAAGTTCTGCCCTCCGGGGCCGGGAAATCACGCCCCTTCGTCCATTCCGGCGCAGTGCCGAGCACGGCAATGCTCGGTTTTCCGCCAGCCAGCCATTTCAGGTAGCGCACGCCGAGCCGGGCGCCGATGCCGTAGAGCGTCGGGTGGCGCGCCACCCAGGCCCAAACCTTGAGCGCGCCACGTTCGAACCGCGGCCGCAAGTTGCGCTCCACCTGTTTTTCCCTGAGCTTGCGCAGCAGATCGGGCAGCGGAATCTTGACCGGGCAGACCACGCCGCACTGGTTGCACAGCGTCGCCGCCTGCGGCAAATCGATGGCGTTTTCGATGCCGGTGTAGAGCGGCGTGAGCACCGAGCCCATCGGGCCGGGATAGACCCAGCCGTAGGCATGGCCGCCGATGGTCTGATAGACGGGACAATGGTTCATGCAGGCGCCGCAGCGAATGCAGCGCAGCATGTCCCGAAACTCGGAGCCGACCACGTCGGCGCGACCGTTGTCGACCAGGATGAAATAGAGGTGCTCGGGGCCGTCGTGCTCGTCGGGGCGCTTGACGCCGGTGAGCACCGAGACGTAGTTGGAGATCGATTGGCCGGTCGCCGAGCGCGGCAGCAGGCGCATCAGCAGGCAGAGATCCTCGAGTGTCGGGATCACCTTCTCGATCCCGGTGATGACGACGTGCACGCGCGGCAGGGTGGTGACCATGCGGCCGTTGCCCTCGTTGGTGACCAGCGCCACCGAGCCGGTTTCAGCAATGAGGAAGTTGCCGCCCGAGATGCCCATCTCGGCCGTCAGGAAGTGTTCGCGCAGCACCTCGCGCGCCTCGCGGGTCAGCGCCGGAATCTCGGTCTTGCGCGGCGTCTTGTGGACGCTGTGGAAGAGGTCGGCCACCTCGTCGAGGCTCTTGTGCACCACCGGCGCGATGATGTGGGAGGGCGGTTCGTTGCGATTGATCTGCAGGATGTATTCGCCCAGATCGGTTTCCACCGGCCGGATGCCGCTCGCCTCCAGCGCCAGGTTGAGGCCGGCTTCCTCCGAGAGCATCGACTTCGACTTGACGGCCTTCGCCACGCCGTGCCGCCGGCCGATCTCGGCCACCAGACGGCAGATCTCCGCCCCGTCCCTCGCCCACAGCACCGCGGCGCCGCGCGCGACGGCATTCTCCTCGAACTTTTCCAGCCACAGGTCGATATCCCCGAGCACGCTGTCGCGCACCGCCCGCGCCGCCTCGCGCGTCGCTTCGAAAGCGTCCGCTTCGCCCAGTTCCCGAAGCGCGATCGCGCGTTTGTCGACGAACTTGCCCTTGGCCGTCCTGAGATTGGCCTGCAAGACCGGGTTGGCCAGCGAGTCAGCCGCGTTCGCCTGAAAGCGGTGGGCGCGCGATTCCACTATTTGGCCGTCAGCACTTCGGCGATGTGCAGCACTCGGGTCGTCTCGTCGCCCATGCGCCGCAACTTGCCTTCGATGTTGAGCAGGCAGCCGAGGTCGCCGCCGACGATGGCGGCGGCGCCGGTGGCGCAGGCGCAGGCGCACTTGCGTTGAGCGATCGCCGCCGCAATCTCGCCGAACTTGAGCGAAAAGGCGCCGCCGAAGCCGCAGCATTCCTCGGCGCCGCTCATCTCCTGCAGTTCGATGCCGGGCAGCCTCGCCAGCAAGTCGCGCGGCTGCGCCTTGATGCCGAGGCGGCGCAGACCGGCGCAGGAATCATGGTAGGTCACGCGGCCGGCAAAGCAGCCGGGCACGCGCTCCAGGCGGGCCACGCGAACGAGGAAATCCGTCAGCTCATGGACGCGCGGGGCCAACGCCCGGGCGCGCGCCTGCCATTCCGGTGCGCCCGCGAGAAGCACCGGGTATTCGTTCCGGATGTGGTCGGCGCAAGAGCCCGAAGGCGCAACGACATGCTCGAAACCTTCAAACTCGGCGATCACCTTCTTGGCGAGTTGGGCCGCCGCGGCGCGGTCGCCACTGTTCCAGGCCGGCTGGCCGCAGCAGGTTTGCCTGGTCGGCACGACGACCGTGCACCCGGCCGCCTCGAGCAGCTCGATCGCGGCGAAACCGATCTTCGGGCGCATCAGGTCGACCAGGCAGGTGACGAACAGGGCGACTCGCACGACAAAGTCGGCGCGGGCAGGACGGCGTGCGTCAGCCGCGCAGCGGGCTGCTGCTGCTGGCCATCGTCTCGACCCAGCGCTTGATGCGGTTGGCGTCGCCGATGCGGGTCAGTCTGCCCCAGGAATTGAGCAGGACGATCACGGTCGGCCGATCATTGACCCAGGCCTGCATGACCAGGCATTTGCCGGCCTCCCGGATGAAACCCGTCTTGGACAGGCCGATTTCCCATTGCTCGTTCCTGACCAGCACATTGGAGTTGCGGAACATCTGGGTTTGGCCGCGCACCGCCACCTGGTATTCCTCCGAGGTCGAAAACTCGCGGATCAGCGGATACTGGTGCGCCGCATTCACCAGCTTGACCAAGTCGCGCGCGCTCGAAACATTGGCGGGGGAGAGCCCGGTCGGGTCGGCGAAACGCGTATCGCTCAGGCCGAGCATCCTCGCCTTGGCGTTCATCGCCCCGACAAAGGCCTGCCGGCCGCCGGGATAGTAGCGCGACAACGCCGCCGTGGCACGGTTCTCGGACGACATCAAGGCCAGGCGCAGCATTTCCTCGCGGCTCATCTGCGTCCCCACCGCCAGACGGGAATGGGTGCCCTTGAGCGTGTCAAGGTCGGCGGCGCTGATGGTCAGCGTTTCGTCCAGGTTGGGATGGACGTCGAGCGCGACCATCGCGGTCATCAATTTGGTGATCGAGGCGATCGGCACGACGGCGCCGGCATTTTTCTCGAAAATGACGTCCCCGGTGCTCTGGTCGAATACCGCCACGGCGGAAGACCTGATGTCGTTGATCGAGCCGGAACCGTCGTCGCTGACCGCAGCGCGGCGCACCGGGCTGCGCACCGGCTTGGCCGCAGGCTTTTTCGCCTTGCGCACGGTTTTCTTGCCGGTTTCCTTCTTGCTGGCCGACACATCCTTCTTGGCCGGATTTGCGCCGACCGAAGCGCTCGCGCCGATCATCGCGCCAACGACGACACAGCACACCAGCAGGGTCCTCAAGGTCGATTTCATGGTCTCCCCTCCCGTAACGCGAGCGACCGCACTACTCCGGCCACGACTTCAAATTGACTTAGCCTTGAATAATTAAAGGCATGCGAGGAATACTTATACCAATTTCTAGAGCGAGGATCAAGTCGCTGTCGCCGCCTGCGCCACTTCGACGGAGAGCAGCGCGGTCATGTTGATGATACGTCGCACGGTCGCCGTGGGCGTCAGGATATGCGCCGGTCGCGCCGCGCCGAGCAGCAAGGGACCGACGGTCAGGCCGTCGCCGGCCGCCGTCTTCAACAGGTTGAAGGCGATGTTGGCGGCGTCGAGCGTCGGCATCACCAGCAGGTTGGCGGCGCCGGCAAGCCTGGCGTTGGGAAACACCTGCCGGCGGATCTCCGGGTCGAGCGCGGCATCGCCGTGCATCTCGCCCTCGACTTCGAGTTCCGGCGCCTGCGCGCGCAGCAACTGCAAGGCGGCGCGCATCTTTTGCGCGGTCGGCGTCTCATCGGTGCCAAAACTGGAATGCGACAACAGGGCGACCTTCGGCACGATGCCGAAGCGGCGCACCTCGTCGGCGGCCAGCTGCGTCATCTCGGCGAGCTGGTCGGCCGTCGGGTCGTAGTTCACGTAGGTGTCGCCGATGAACAAGGTGCGCTTGGGCAGGATCAGCATGTTCATCGCGTAGAAATGGTCGATGCCGGGCTTGCGGCCGATCACCTCGGCGATGTAGCGCAGGTGCAGCGAGTGCTTGCCGAAGGTGCCGCACAGCATGCCGTCGGCGTAGCCGTGGCGCACCAGCATCGCGCCGATCAGCGTGGTGCGGCGGCGGATTTCCCGCTTCGCGTATTCCACGCCGACGCCCTTGCGGCACATCAGTTCGTAATAGTCCTGCCAGAGCTCCTTGTAGCGCGGGTCGGAATCCGGATTGACCAGTTCGAAATGCTCGCCGGCACGCACGCGCAATCCGCACTTGGCGAGGTGGCGCTCCACAACTTCCGGCCGACCGATGAGGATCGGCCGTGCCAGACCCTCGTCGCAGACGGTCTGCACCGCGCGCAGCATGCGTTCGTCCTCGCCCTCGCAGAAGACGATCCGCGCCGGTTTCTCCTTCGCGGCGGAGAACACCGGCTTCATGACGAAACCGGAGTGGTAGACGAACTCGTTGAGTTGCTGCCGGTAGGCCGCCAGATCGGCGAGCGGCCGGCTGGCGACGCCGGAATCCATCGCCGCCTGGGCGACGGCGGGCGCCACCTTGAGGATCAGGCGTGGATCGAAGGGCGTGGGAATCAGGTAATCGCGGCCGAAGCTCAAATTGGCATTGCCATAGGCGGCGGCGACAATATCGGATTGCTCGGCGTGGGCAAGCTCGGCGATCGCCTTGACCGCGGCGATCTTCATCGCTTCGTTGATCGTCGTGGCGCCGCAGTCGAGCGCGCCGCGGAAGATGTAAGGGAAACACAGGGCGTTATTGACCTGGTTCGGATAATCCGAGCGGCCGGTGCCGATGATGCAGTCCGGACGCACCGCCTTGGCATGCTCGGGAAGGATTTCCGGGTCGGGATTGGCCATGGCCAGGATGATCGGATCACGCGCCATGCCGGCCACCATCTCGGGCTTGAGCACGCCCCCGGTCGACAAGCCGAAGAAGATGTCGGCAGCGGGCATGACATCGCCCAGCGTGCGCGCTGCGGTGTCCTGGGCATAGCGCTGTTTCGACGCGTCGAGATTCTGGCGGCCGGCATGGATGACGCCCTTGGAATCGCACACGAAGATGTTCTCGCGGCGCGCGCCGAGGCTGACGATCAGGTCGAGGCAGGCGATCGCCGCGGCGCCCGCGCCGGAACAGACCAGCTTCACCTTGTCAATGTCCTTGCCGACGATCTTTAGGCCGTTCAATACCGCCGCCGCGGAAATGATGGCGGTGCCGTGCTGGTCGTCGTGAAAGACCGGGATGCGCAGCCGCTCGCGCAGCTTCCTCTCCACCGCGAAGCATTCCGGCGCCTTGATGTCTTCCAGGTTGATGCCGCCGAAGGTCGGCTCGAGGGCGGCGATGATGTCGACCAGCCTGTCGGGGTCCTTCTCGGCAATCTCGATGTCGAAAACGTCGATGCCGGCGAACTTCTTGAACAGCACGCCCTTGCCTTCCATCACCGGCTTGCCGGCGAGCGGGCCGATGTCGCCGAGTCCCAGTACCGCGGTGCCGTTGCTGACGACCGCCACCAGATTGGCGCGCGAGGTGTAGAGGGCGGCCGTAGCCGGATCGCGTTCGATTTCTTGGCAGGCCGCGGCGACGCCGGGGGAGTAGGCGAGCGACAGATCCGACTGGTTGGTCAGCGCCTTGGTCGGGGTGACGGCGATCTTGCCCGGGCGGGGGTGCAGGTGATAATCGAGTGCGGCGCGGCGCAGGTTGTCATCCATGTTTCTGGCTCCTCTGGCATTCGCCCGATTCTAGGGCCAATCGCCGCGTCGGGTATCCGTATGGCAGAATGGGGACTCATAAACCAGAGCGCCGCACCAGCAGCGCCGATTTTCGAGTGGAGAAACAGTCATGGGCATTGACCCCGATTCCGTTCGTCATGAACAGTTGAAGGCTTGGGTCGCGCAAGTCGCGGCCCTGACCCAGCCCGACCGCATCGTCTGGTGCGACGGCTCGCAGGAAGAATACGACCGTCTGTGCGCCGAGATGGTCGCCGCCGGAACCTTCGTCCAGCTCAACCCGGCCAGACGGCCGAACTCCTATCTCGCCTGTTCCGATCCCTCCGACGTCGCGCGCGTCGAGGACCGCACCTTCATCTGTTCCGAGAACCAGGAAGACGCCGGCCCGACCAACAACTGGGAAGACCCGGCGAAGATGAAGGAGACGCTGCGCGGCCTGTTCAAGGGCTGCATGCGCGGTCGTACGATGTACGTGATTCCATTCAGCATGGGGCCGCTCGGCTCGCCGATCGCCCAGATCGGCGTCGAGATTTCGGACAGCCCCTACGTCGTCGTCAACATGCGCATCATGACGCGCATGGGCCAGGCCGTCTATGACGTGCTCGGCACGGACGGCTTTTTCATTCCCTGTCTGCATTCGGTCGGCGCGCCCCTCGATCCGGGCCAGGCCGACGTCAAGTGGCCCTGCAACCCGACCGCCAAATACATCGTGCATTTCCCGGAAACGCGCGAAATCTGGTCCTACGGCTCCGGCTACGGCGGCAACGCCCTACTGGGCAAGAAGTGCCTCGCGCTCCGGATCGCCTCGACCATGGCGCGCGACGAGGGCTGGCTCGCCGAACACATGCTGATCCTCGGCGTCGAGTCGCCGACCGGCGAAAAGACCTATGTCGCGGCCGCCTTCCCTTCCGCCTGCGGCAAGACCAACTTCGCCATGCTGATCCCGCCGCAGTCCTTCAACGGCTGGAAGATCACCACCGTCGGCGACGACATCGCCTGGATCAAGCCGGGGCCCGACGGCCGCTTCCGGGCGATCAACCCGGAAGCCGGCTACTTCGGCGTGGCCCCGGGCACCAGCGAGAAGACCAACTGCAACGCGATGGCGACGCTCAGGGAAAACATCATCTTCACCAACGTCGCACTGACCGATGCGGGCGACGTCTGGTGGGAGGGCATGGGACCGGCCCCCGCGCACTGCATCGACTGGCAGGGCAAGGACTGGACGCCCGCGGATGGCAAGGCCGGCCGCAAGGCGGCCCACCCCAACGCGCGCTTCACCGCGCCCGCCGCGCAGTGCCCGTCGATCGATCCGGCCTGGGAGGATCCCCGCGGCGTACCGATTTCCGCCTTCATCTTCGGCGGTCGCCGTGCCACGACAATCCCGTTGGTCTACCAGGCCTTCAACTGGAGCTTCGGGGTTTACATGGCCGCCACACTGGGGTCGGAGACGACGGCCGCCGCCTTCGGTCAGCAGGGCGTGGTGCGCCGCGATCCCTTCGCCATGCTGCCCTTCTGCGGCTACCACATGGGCGACTATTTCAACCACTGGCTGCGCATCGGTCATGTCGTCGAGCACACGCCGAAGATCTTCTGCGTCAACTGGTTCCGCATGGACGAGCAGGGAGAATTCATGTGGCCGGGCTTCAGCGAGAACATGCGCGTCCTCAAATGGATCGTCGATCGCGTGCACGGCCGGGTGCTGGCGCGCGAAACCGTGCTGGGCTGGATGCCGCGTTACGAGGATATCGACTGGACGGGCCTCGACATCGGCAAGGCAGAATTCGAGGGGCTCACCCGCATCGACGCCGCGGGCTGGAAACATGAGCTCGCCGGCCACAAGGAGTGGTTCGACAAGATGGGCGGGAAATTGCCGCGGCAACTCGCCCTCAAACGCGATCTGTTCGAACTCGAACTGACCGGCTGAAACGGCGCGCGCCATGCACGGCGCGGCACGCATGACGGGGATCGAGCGCATGAACGTCTTGCTCGTCCGGAAATAAAAAGGGAGGCTGAATCAGCCTCCCGGCGCTTGACCGCTGGAAACCGGTCAGGACGGACGGGAACCCGTCGGGAAAGGCCAGGCCGCCGCCGGATTGAGCGACGACTTGATGCCAGGAGCAGCCGCGGTCGAAGGTGTTGCGGCGGGAACGGGTGCGGGTGCAGGCTTCGCGGCGGGCTTCTTCGCAGCGGGCTTCGCAGCGGGCTTCGCAGCGGGCTTCGCAGCGGGCTTCGCAGCGGGCTTCGC
>JAGXSN010000109.1 GCA_018333815.1 Sulfuritalea sp.
GCGCCCGCCAGCGGATGCGTGGAGCCCTGTTCGAGGCTGGCGGCGATCCTCAGCACCTCGGATGCCGTCTCGCCGGAACTGACTTTCACTGCGATCACCGTTGGCTTGCCCTGCGTCAGCGTGCCGGTCTTGTCAACCGCCAGCACCTTGATTTTCTCGGCCAGTTCGAGCGCCTCGGCGTTACGCACCAGCACGCCGGCCTTGGCGCCGAGCCCGGTGCCGACCATGATCGCCGTCGGCGTCGCCAGGCCCAGTGCGCAGGGACAGGCGATCACCAAGACTGCGACCGCGTTCACCAGCGCGACGGTGAAATCGCCGCCCAGCGCCCACCAGGCGATGAAGGTGAGCAGCGCGATCGCCGTCACCACCGGCACGAAAATCGCGGCGACCCGGTCGGCGAAGCGCTGCACCGGGGCCTTCGAACCCTGCGCCGCCTCGACCATGCGGATGATGCCCGCCAGCAGCGTGTGCGAGCCGACGCCGGTGGTCTTGCAGCGCAACAATCCGTCACCGTTGATGGTGGCGGCGAAGACCTTGGCGCCGGGCGATTTCGCCAGCGGCAGACTTTCGCCGGTCAGCATCGCCTCGTTCACGCTCGAAGCGCCCGCGACGACCTCGCCGTCGACCGGCACCGCCGCGCCGGGCCGCACGACCACCACGTCGCCGGGAATCAGGTTGGCCACCGGCAGTTCGACGAGCCGGTCGTTTCGTTCGACCCACGCCGTCTGCGGCTGCAGCTTCATCAGGGCTTCGATCGCCGCGCCGGTCTTCGCCTTGGCGCGCGCCTCGAGTATCTTGCCCATCAACACCAGAGTGATGATGGTCGCCGAGGCCTCGAAGTAGACGTGGTGGTGCGCCAGGCCGAGGAACAGCACCACCGTGCTGTAGGCCCAGGCCGCCGACGTGCCGAGCGCGACCAGCACGTCCATGTTGCCGCTGCCGCCCTTCACGGCGTTCCAGCCGCCGACGTAGAAGCGCCAGCCGATCCAGAACTGGACCGGCGTCGCCAGCGCGAACTGCAGCCAGCGCGGCAGGACATCGACATGGCCGTCCGGGCCGAACATGAAGGGCATCTGGGCAATCAGCGGCAGGGTCAGCGCCAGGGCGATCCAGAAGCGCTTCACCTCGGCGCGCCAGGCCGCTTCCTTGCGCGCCTTTTCCTCGCCGCGGGTATCCGCGGAAGAAGGCGTCGCGGTGAAGCCGGTCTTGACGATGGTGGCGATCAGCCGGTCGACGTCGGCGCTGGCCGGATCGAAGCGGATGTGCGCACGCTCGGCCGGCAGGTTCACCGCCGCCTCGACGCCGGGCAGCTTGTTGAGCTGCCGCTCGATGCGCGCCGAGCAGGCGGCGCAGGTCATGCCGCCGATGGCGAGCTCGACCGTCTGACAGGACTCGTTGCGTGTTTCTGCTGACATGCTTAGCCGCGCCAATAATTGAACAAGCCGATTATCCCGTAGCCGAGCACCAGAAGGCCAGAAACCACGCGCACGGCACGGGCTTGGACGAAGCGGCGGAAGCGCGCCAGCAGCAGGCCGGCGAGCAGCAGGTTGGGCAGCGTGCCCAGGCCGAAGGCGAGCATCAGCAAGGCGCCCTGCCCGGCCGAGCCGCTTGCCAGCGCGGTCGTCAGCGCGCCGTAGACGAGGCCGCAGGGCAGCCAGCCCCACAGCAGCCCGAGCGGCAGCGCCTGCGCGATGCCGCGCACCGGCAGGAAATGTCGTGTCAGCGGCAAGATGCGCTGCCAGAGCGCCTGTCCGCCACGTTCGAGCGGGGTCAGGAATTGCGTGAAGCCCAGCAGGTAGAGGCCCAGCGCGATCAGCATCAGGCTGGCGAAGAGATAGAGGCCCTGTTGCACGGCCATCAGGCTGCCGGCCGCCTGGCCGAGCAAGCCGGCCAGCAGGCCGGCCAGCGCGTAGCTGCCGATGCGCCCGAGGTTGTAGGCGAGGTGGACGCGAACGGCCGCGCCGCCCCCCTGCGGCGACTGGTGGCTCAGCGCGCCGACGATGCCGCCGCACATGCCGGCGCAGTGGCCGCCGCCGAGCAGGCCGACGATGAACAGCGCGAGCAGCCCGTTATCCATGCCGCGACTGCCGTCTTGCCAGCACCGACTTTTTCAGATGACTTTGGAGTAACGGACGCGCTCGCGGTCGGCGCGCAGATACTTGTCGAACACCATCGCGATCACGCGCACCAGGATCCGGCCTTTCGGCTCGACGGTGACCCACTGCTCGTCGATGGTCAGCAGCCCGGCCCGTTCCATCTCGGCGAGGGCGGCGAGTTCCTGGGCGAAATAGGACTGAAAATCGATCAGGTGGGCGATCTCGATCGACTCGATCGACAACTCGAAGTGGCACATCAGCGCCTGGATGATCGAGCGGCGCAGCAGGTCGTCGGCGGTCAGTTCGAGGCCGCGCATCACCGGCAGTTCGCCACGGTCGAGCGCGTCGTAGTACTCGTCGAGGCTGCGGTAGTTCTGGCAGTAGGTCGGCCCGACCTTGCCGATCGCCGAGACGCCGAAGGCCAGCAGATCCGCCTCGGCATGCGTCGAATAGCCCTGGAAGTTGCGGTGCAGCCGGCCCTGGCGCTGCGCGACGGCCAGCTCGTCGTCCGGCCTGGCGAAGTGGTCCATGCCGATGAACACGTAGTCGGCGTCGGTCAGCCGCCGGATGGCGAGCTGGATGATCTGCAGCTTGGCGTCGGCGCTCGGCAGTTCGGCCTCGTTGATGCGCCGCTGCGGCTTGGCGAGGTTAGGCAGATGCGCGTAGTTGTAGATCGACAGCCGGTCGGGCGCGAGCTTGAGGATCTCGTCGAGCGTGTGGTTGAAGCTGATCACGTTCTGCTTCGGCAGGCCGTAGATCAGGTCGACCGAGATGCCCTTGAAGCCGAATTCGCGCGCGGCATCGATGACGACGCGCGTCTCGTCGAGCGTCTGGATCCGATTGACCGCCTGCTGCACGCGCGGATCGAAGTCCTGGACGCCGACGCTCATGCGGTTGAAGCCGAGGTCGGCGAGCAGCCTGACGGTCTCGCGGTCGACCTTGCGCGGATCGACCTCGATCGAATACTCGCCGCCCGGCAGCAGACGGAAGTGCTGGCGCGTCATTTCCATCAGCCGCTTCATCTCGTCGGGCGAGAGGAACGTGGGGGTGCCGCCGCCCCAGTGCAACTGGATCACGTCGTGCGGGCCGTCGAGCGCCGCCGCCTGCAGCGCCAGCTCCTTGCCCAGATATTTCAGGTATTTGGCCGAGCGCCCGTGATCCTTGGTGATGATCTTGTTGCAGGCGCAGTAGTAGCAGATCGTGTTGCAGAACGGGATGTGAAAGTATAATGACAGCGCCCGACCGATCCCGCCGATCGTGCGCTTGGCCAGCCAGGAACGATAGGCCGTCGCATCGAAGGCCTCGACGAAGCGATCGGCCGTCGGATAGGACGTGTAGCGCGGGCCGCTGACGTCGAAACGACGAACGACTTGCGGATCGAAGATCAGCTCTTGATAGTGACTCACGGCGAACGATGGCGAACGATGGCGAACAATGGCAAAAGCGAGAACGGCAGGCAGGGGGGTGCGGACCCACGACCCGCGAACAGCGCGCTCAGGATGCAGTAAGCGGAAGCCATCCACGTTGACGCAGATCAAAGCCCGGCCGATTCCGCCCTGAGCGTCGCCATGCGCGCCAAATCGGCCTATCTATCCGTCCCGCAACTGCGCGAAGCCTGCTCGCAGTGCAACCTGCGCGAATTGTGCCTGCCGATGGGACTGTCCGAACATGAAATGGGGCAACTCGACGAACTCGTCACGGTGCGCAAGCGCGTCCTGCGCAGCCATCACCTCTACCGCGGCGGCGACGGCTTCGAGGCGCTCTACGCCATCAAGACCGGCTTCTTCAAGACCGACGTGCTGCTCGAGGACGGCCGCGAACAGGTGACCGGCTTCCAGATGGCCGGCGAGATCCTCGGCCTCGACGGCATCGGCACGGAAAAGCACACCTGCAATGCGGTCGCCCTCGAAGACAGCGAGGTCTGCGTGATTCCCTTCGCCGACCTGGAGAACTACTCGCGCGAGATCGGCGCGCTGCAGCATCACTTCCACAAGGTGATGAGCCGCGAAATCGTGCGCGATCACGGCGTGATGATGCTGCTGGGCATCATGCGCGCCGAGGAACGCCTCGCCGCCTTCCTGCTCAACCTGTCGCAGCGCTTCACCGCGCGCGGCTATTCGCCGACCGAGTTCAACCTGCGCATGACCAGGAACGAGATCGGCTCCTATCTCGGCCTCAAACTGGAAACCGTCAGCCGCGCCTTCTCGCGCTTCCAGGAGGAGGGCTTGATCAACGTGCACCAGAAGCATATCCAGATCCTCGACGTGACCGGCCTGAAACGGCTGCTGTCGGAACGCCGCGTCTGATCCGGGATTGCCGCCGAGAACAAGGGATCATGACTCTTTCGGGTACCGACAGCCGCATCGACATCCCCGCCCTGCTGGCGCACCTGCCCCTGTTCCAGGCATTGACGCACGAGCAGGTCGGCCATGTCGCCGCGCACACGCGCAGCAAGCGGCTGCCCAAGGGCGAGATGCTGTTCCAGAAGGGCGATCCGGCCCATGGCTTCTACCTCGTGGTGTTCGGCCAGATCAAGCTCGCCTTCCCCTCCAGCAGCGGCAACGAGAAGGTCGTCGAAGTCATCGGCCCGCGCCAGAGCTTCGGCGAGGCCGCGCTGTTCGCGCAGCGGCCCTACCCGGTGTTCGCCCAGGCGATCGCCGACACCTTGCTGCTGCATGTCGGCCGCGACGTGATTTTCGAATTGCTCGCCACCGACATGTCCTTCGCCCGCAACCTGCTGGCCGGCCTGGCCCTGCGCATGCACGCCCTGATCCACGATGTCGAGTCCTACTCGCTGCGCTCGAGCGCGCAGCGCGTCATCGGCTACCTGCTGGAGATCTGTCCGGACGAGCGCCGCGAGGGGGGCGTGGAAATCAATCTGCCGACATCGAAACAGATCATCGCCTCGCGCCTCAACCTCACGCCGGAAACCCTCTCGCGCGTCCTGCACGACCTGGCCGAGGCCAAACTGATCCGCATGCAGGGCAAGCGCATCACCATCGACGATCTCCGGCGTCTGCGCGAATACGATTTCTGAAGTCCCGGAAAATCGCCGCCGCAGCATACAGATTCCACCCCAGCCAGGCGCTGGACAGCAGGAACAGCAGGCCGGCCGGTCGCGCCAGCGCCGGCAGCCAGACGGCGGCGAGCAGCATCGACAACGCGGCCAGATGCAGGAAGCACTGTCCGCGCATCGCCCGCGCCGGGATCATCTGGCGCATCGTCGGCGCAGGCCCTCGCGGGCCGCCAAGATTCTTCAGGTGCAGCCAGCCGAGAAACGGCACGATCTTGTAGAGCATGCCGTTGATGGCCGAGACGAACACGCCGACCAGCGCCAGCACGCCCAGCCAGACCGCGGCGCCCGGCTCCAGCCGCAGCCCCGGCAGCAGGACGAAGAGCAGCGCCGAGGCGAACAGGGCCAGCAGACTCAGCATGGCCGTGCGCATGAACAGGAGGCTGGCGTCGCCCGACTTGCGGCGGCGGCCTTGCAGGCGCAGGGTTGCCGCCGCGAACAGGCTGCCCAGGCCGAATCCGGCGAGCAGGAAGATCGAGCCTTCCGTTTCATCCGCGGCGGCAAAACGCGCCGACCAGGCAAGCAGCAAGGCCAGCGTCAGCAGGGGCAGGCCGCGCGCCAGCCAGGCCGGATACCCGGGCGCCAGATAGAACATCGGCACGACGGCATAGGAAACCCCCGCCAGCAGGATCAGCGCCCATCCCCCCAGTCCCCACGCGGCGTGCAGGTCGGTGAACGCCTGCACCGGCCAGCCCGCGTCGTGGCCGATGCCGGTCGCCAGCGCGATGCCCAGCACCGCCGTCACCGACAGACCGAACAGCGCGATGCGCAGCGCGACGAGGGTCGGCCCGCGCGCCGGCGTGCGCCA
>JAGXSN010000110.1 GCA_018333815.1 Sulfuritalea sp.
CTTGACCTTGGTCTCGTTGCCGATCACTTCCTCGCCCTTCTTGATCGCGCCGGTGCGGCGGATGTCCATGCGCACCGAAGCGTAGAACTTCAGTGCGTTGCCGCCGGTCGTTGTCTCGGGGTTGCCGAACATCACGCCGATCTTCATGCGGATCTGGTTGATGAAGATGACCAATGTGTTGGTGCGCTTGATGTTGCTGGTGAGCTTCCTGAGCGCCTGGCTCATCAGGCGCGCCTGCAGGCCGGGCAGCTGGTCGCCCATCTCGCCTTCGATCTCGGCCTTGGGGGTGAGCGCGGCGACGGAGTCGATGACGATCAGGTCGACGCCGCCCGAGCGCACCAGCATGTCGGCGATTTCGAGACCCTGTTCGCCGGTGTCGGGCTGGGAGATCAAGAGGTCGGGCACGGTCACGCCGAGCTTGCCGGCATAGGCCGGATCGAGCGCGTTTTCGGCGTCGATGTAGGCGGCGGTGCCGCCGAGCTTCTGGACTTCGGCCACGACCGACAGGGAAAGCGTCGTCTTGCCGGAGGATTCCGGGCCGTAGATTTCCACCACGCGGCCGCGCGGCAGGCCGCCGATGCCGAGCGCGATGTCGAGGCCGAGCGAGCCGGTCGACACCGCCTGCAGGTCGTTCTCGATCTGGCCCTCGCCCATCTTCATGATGGAGCCCTTGCCAAACTGCTTCTCGATCTGCGCCAGCGCTGCCTGCAGCGCTTTTGCCTTGTTTTCGTCCATGATGTTCCTTTCGCAGGGGGCTTGATTATGGCATGTTTCTTGCGCGCTCCAGCAGGCCGGAAAGCGCGTGAAGGACGGCTTGACGCCGGATGTCTTCCCGATCGCCCGGAAAGAGTCGGCGCTCGCAAGACGGCGTCCCGGCGCGGCAGCCCCAGGAAAAGCAGACGGTGCCGACCGGCTTCTGCGGCGATCCGCCGGTCGGCCCCGCGATGCCGGTGACTGCGACGGCGAGCTGCGCACGCGAACGGGCGATCGCTCCGCGCGCCATCTCGGCAGCGGTCTCGACGCTCACCGCGCCATGCCGCGCGATGGTTTCGAAACTCACGCCCAGCAGTTCCGCCTTCGCCGCGTTGCTGTAGGTCACGAAACCCCGGTCGAACCACGCCGAACTCCCGGCGGTGTGAGTGATCACTTGCGCCACCCATCCTCCGGTGCAGGATTCCGCCGTGGCGAGGACGAGGCGGCGCTCGACGCAGGCCCGCCCCAGCGTTGCCGAGAGCGCGGCCAGATCGGCGTCCATCAGGACAGCTCCTCGATCAGGGCCTTCAACAGCGCCAGGGTGAACATCGTGTAGCCGGCGGCGATCAGGTCATCCATCATCACGCCCAGCCCGTTCTTCATCTGCGTGTCGAACCAGCGCGCCGGCGGCGGCTTTATCGTGTCGTAAAAGCGGAACAGCAAAAAGGCGGTCAGCTCCCACAGCAGGGCATCCGGGGTCATCAGCAGGATCATCCAGAACGGTACGATCTCGTCCCAGACGATTGCGCCGTGGTCGGCGGCGCCGAGGTTGCGGCCGGCGATCTGGCAGGCGGAGACGCCCAGGACGAAGGCCAGCAGCAGGAACACCGCGAGCGTGGCTTCCAAAGGAAACAGAATGTCCAGCAACGGAAAGCTCGCCCAGGCGAACAAGGTGCCGACCGACCCGGAAGCCCAGGGCGAGAGCCCGCTGCCGAAACCGCAGGCGATCAGGTGGGCCGGATGACTCCACAGGAAGGAAAGCGGCGGCGGCGGGGATTTCTTGAGTTTCATGCGAAGTGGTCGTAGCCGCGCCGCGCGACTTCCACGATGCGGCCTGCGGCGTCGAGCACGGCGAGCTGCCCGGCCGGCCCCGCCTCGGTCACGCCGATGCAGGTCAGCGGCAGATCGAGCGTGGCGGAAAGCTCCGCGAGGGCGCCGTGATGGAGCGCGGGGGCGGTGAAAATCAGTTCGTAGTCGTCGCCGCCGGAAAGGTAGGCATCGCGCTCGAAACCCGGCGCAGGCAGGAGGTCAAGCCGCAGCGTCGCCGCAAGGCTGGAGGCTTCGAGCAGATGGCCGAGGTCGGCCAGCAGGCCGTCGGAGACATCGATCGCCGCCGAGGCGATGCCGCGCAGGGCGATGCCCAGTTCCACGCGCGGCTGGGGGCGATGCAGGGCGGTGAGGCAGACGGAAAGCGCCGGCTCGGTCAGCGCGAGATGCCCTTGCAGGTGGGCCAGCCCCAGGGCGGCGCGACCGGGCATGCCCGAGATCCAGATTTCCTCGTACAGGTGCGCTCCGGAGCGCAGCAGCGCCTGGCCGGACCGAGTCTCGCCGCAGATCGTCACGCAGAAATTGCGCGGCCCCCGCGTGGTGTCGCCGCCGATGACGTCGATGTTGAAGCGTTCCGCGCAGGAGAAGAAGCCGGTCGCGAACGGCCCGATCCAGTCCTCGTCGGCCGCGGGCAGGGCGGCGGCCAGCAGCGCCCAGCGCGGCTGCGCGCCCATCGCCGCCATGTCGGAGACATTCACCGCCAATGTCTTCCAGCCGAGATTCTCGGGATCGGCATCGGGCAGGAAGTGGGCGCCCTCCACCAGCATGTCGGTCGACACCACCAGTTCGCAGCCGGGCGACGGCTTCACGATGGCGGCGTCGTCGCCGACGCCCAGCACGGCATGGCGCGCGGACCGGCGGAAATAGCGGTCGATCAGAGCGAATTCGGACGGCATGGCCACTACGCCTTCTTACCTTGCTTCGTCTGCCTGGGTTTGATTGTCGCTGAGTTGAAGGAAACAAGTTTCACCCAGTCGATTGCGCCATCGTCTAAACAGTAATTCCTTAGGAATTCGGCAGTGAAAAGGTTTGCGACCTTGGCGTACTCTTTGCCGAATTCCTCATTTCTTTCCTTGGCGCGATGGCCGAGCGGCTCGATGATGTCCTGATACATGGAATCATTGCCGGAAATCAGAGCCCAGAAGGGCTGTCCGCAAAGCTTTTGATAATCACCCTTATCCGGTTTGTTGTCCCGCCCATAACAGCAACCGTTAACAGCGATGAGGTGCTGTTTATTGCCGACAATCTTGCGCGCTTGACGGAAGTAATCGCGCATTTTCTTTATTTGACTGGAGTTCCCCCAGTTTGGGCCGGACTTGATGGAAACGATATAGCGCACACCATCGCGATCGAATTCAAGATCGACGCCTTCGGTGGCCGACTTACGACCGCCATGGGTTTTCTGGCAAACATAAATTGCCAAGGCTTCGAGAAAGTCACCGAAAACGGTCTCCTCTTGCGAGGAGAGATGCGCATCCAGCAACTGCTTGACCAACTCCCCGGCTGTTTCTATGTGCTTGGCCTTGAACAGATAGGGATTTTTCCGGCAGAGAATTTTTTCAAGCTTTAGCCCGGCGAGGCTTTCCAGACGCTTTTGGTGGAAGCTCGGAATGTTTTTTTCGATGAACTCGTTCAGCTGCTTTTGGGTTAGTAACGGCATAGTGAGCACGTTCCTCCAAGAGTTGGTACTGGTTGCCGAGCACGTTTTCGCGCGCCATCTCGCAATATTCCATAAGGATATCAATTCCAACGGCGTTGCGGCCGAGCGTCTTGGCGACTTCAAGCGTCGTGCCCGAACCTGCAAATGGATCGAGAACCCAGTCGCCCTCATCCGTAAACAGTCGGATAAACCAGTCGGGTAGTGCACGGGGAAATGCTGCACTGTGGTTCTTGTTGCCGCACTCAGTGGCGAGATGCAGGACGTTGGTCGGATACGCCATCGTGCGTTGCGTCCAGTTCGCAATGTTCTTTCCAAACCCGCTGCCCACCTGCGAATCGAAGCGGACCATGTCATTTTTACCTAACGACTTCAAGCGCGCATCGGCCCAATCGCCCATAGGAACCATCACGGCTTGCTGATTCATCTTGAACTTGCGCGCCTTGGTGAAATGCAGACAACGCTCCCAGGCGTCGCGAAAGCGATTCGGCCATTTCCCCGGATAGCAGTTACGCTTGTGCCAGATATATTCTTCTGTCCACAGCCAGCCCTGCTGACGCAAGGCCAAAATCAATTCGATCACATAGGTGTGACGTTCGCCGTTTTCGGCCTTTTCCTTGATGTTGAGGACAAAAGAGCCTGTCGGTTTAAGGACGCGAAGGAACTCGGCCGAGCGCTTCAAAAACCAGGCCACATACTCCTCGGGTTTGACACCGCCATAAGTGTGCCGACGGCGGTCCGCGTAGGGAGGCGAAGTGACGATCAGATCGAAAAAATTATCCGGGTAGTGCCGCAGTTCTTCACCGCAATCCCCACGCAAAATTTCGGTTTTGATCGGCATTTGGGAAAGGCTACGAGCGCGTTTCGTCCGGGCGCAATGCGGGCGCCAGTTTGTCGAGCACGCCATTGACGAACTTGTGGCCGTCCGTGCCGCCGTAGGATTTCGTCAGCTCGATCGCCTCGTTGATGATGACGCGCCACGGCGTCCCGAGGTGGTCGCGCAGTTCGCAGGCGGCGATCAGCAGGATGCCGCGCTCGATCGGCGAAATTTCGGCCCAGGGGCGCTCGATGTGCGGTTCGAGCAGCGCCTGCAGCGCGGGCAGGTCGTTCAGCACGCCTGCCAGCAGGCCGTCGTACAGGGCGCGGTTGGCCTTGTCGAAGCCGGCGACGGACTCGGCCTGGACGAGGATCGCCGCGGCGTTCTGGCCGCCGACCAGGTGTTGGTAGAGGCCCTGGACGACGAACTCGCGCGCGCGGTGGCGCGGGCTGAAAGGAGTTGGTTTGCGGCGGGGGTCGGCGCTCACGGGACGGCCCTGCGCAGGGCCTGTTGCAAATGCGCCATCTCGACCGCGCACTGCGCGGCCTCGAGACCCTTCTGGGTCATGCGGACTTCGGCCTGATCGTCGTTTTCCACCGTCAGCACGGCGTTGGCGATGGGCACGCCGGTGGCCAGCTGGACATCGGTGATGCCGCGCGCCGATTCGTTGGCGACGATCTCGAAGTGATAGGTCTCGCCGCGGATCACGCAGCCGAGCGCGACCAGCGCGGCGTATTTTCCCGACTGCGCCATGGTTTGCACGGCGAGCGGGATTTCCAGCGCGCCGGGCACGCTGGCGAGCGTGACATCGGCCACGCCGAGGCGGCGCAGCTCGTGGCAGCATCCCGACAGCAGGCCTTCGCCGACGCTCCGGTTGAAGCGCGCCATGACGATGCCGATCCTCAGGCCGGCGCCGTCAAGGCGGGGTTCGATCTCGCGCAGGTCCAAGCAACGGCCGGCCGGCGCCGTGGGCTCCGCAGGCGGGGAAAAGCTCATGACGCCTCCTCGGGAGAGAGATAGCCGCAGATTTCCAGGCCGAAGCCGGCCATGCTGGGCAACTTGCGCGGACTGGCGAGCAGGCGCATCTTGCCCACGCCCAGCTCGCGCAGGATCTGGGCGCCGATGCCATACAGGCGCGGATCCCATTTGCGCGCGGCGCGGGCGTTGGCGCGCAGCAGGTCGAGCAGATCGCTGCCGGCTTCCGGACGGTGCAGCAGCACCACCGCGCCGTTGCCGGCCCGGGCGACCGCCCGCAGGGCCCGATCGACGCTGAAACTGTGGCGGGTGCTGGCGCAGTCGATGAAGTCGAGCACCGATACCGGCTCGTGCACGCGCACCAGGGTTTCGGTGGCGGGATGGATCTCGCCGCAGGTCAGGGTCAGGTGGACGTCGCCGCTGGTCTGGTCGGCAAAGGCGCGCAGGCGGAAGCTGCCTTGCGCGCAGATCACCTCCTTGTCGGCGACGAGCTCGATGAGCTTGTCGTTTTCCGCGCGATAGTGGATCAGATCGCTGATCGTGCCGATCTTCAGGCCGTGCTTCGCCGCGAACTCCAGCAGCTGGGGCAGGCGCGCCATCGAGCCGTCCTCGTTGATGATCTCGCAGATCACCGCGGCGGGCTCGCAGCCGGCCAGCTGGGCGAGGTCGCAGCCGGCCTCGGTGTGGCCGGCGCGCACCAGCACGCCGCCCTTCTGCGCCATCAGGGGAAAGATGTGGCCGGGCTGGACGAGGTCGGACGGCCGCGCGTGGCGGGCGACCGCGGCGCGCACGGTGCGGGCGCGATCGTGGGCCGAAATGCCGGTGGTCACGCCGTCCGCGGCCTCGATCGACACGGTGAATGCGGTGCCGTGCGGCGTCCTGTTGTCGCGCACCATCAGGGGCAGATCGAGCTGGCGGCAGCGCGCCTCGTTCAGCGTCAGGCAGACCAGTCCGCGCGCATGGGTGATCATGAAATTGATCGCCTCGGGGGTTGCGTATTCGGCGGCGAGCACGAGGTCGCCCTCGTTTTCGCGGTCTTCCTCGTCGACGAGGATGACCATCCGGCCGGTGCGCAGGTCGGCGACGATATCCTGTGTTGGGCTGATGCTCACTTGGGGCCGCTCCATGGGGGTGGGCGGCCATTCTACGCCGACGGCGGCGCCGGCGTTTCAGGCCAGGTCGGCGGCCAGCGAGTCGCGCGTGGCGGGCGCGAGGGTCGTCTCGGCCTGATAGTGCGGATGGTCGATGCCGACGCGGATCGCCGCGCCGGCCTTGACGGCCTGGCACATTTCGGGCGTCAGTTCGAAGCGCAGGAAATGCACTGACGAGGTCTTGTCCGCGGTTTCGCGGTCCAGATCCTCGTTGGCGATCGGCGCGACGCGCGCGAAGTCGCCGAAATGGTCAGCCCCCCGCGCTCGCAAACCCGGCTCGCTGCCCCCCACAGGGGGAGTGTCGGCTTGGGACGGCCCTGCGCCGACCCGCACCCAGATGGCCTTCTCGATGCCGATCAGTTTCGCGAGCTGGATCTTGCGCTCGGCCTCGTCGGGG
>JAGXSN010000111.1 GCA_018333815.1 Sulfuritalea sp.
GGCGCTCGCCGTCACCGACCGCCACGCGGCCCTGGCGGTGATCGGGCTGCGCCAGCTGCGCGACTGGGGTTTCGCGCCGGGGCGCGACCTGCGCATCGTCGTCGCCGGTTCGCACGCCAATTCCCTGCACCGGCTGCTGGCCGGCGAGACGGCCGCCGCGATCGTGTCGGCGACCACGCTCCGGCAGGTCGAACCGACCCTGGCGGCGCGCGTGCGCATCCTCGAGCGCCTGCCGACCGGCCTGTCCGCCGTGGTCTATCATGCCGCCCCGCGACTGGCGGCCCAGGCGCCGGCGCTGACGCGCGCCCTGCTGGATTTCGCCGCCGCTCCCCTGGGCCGCGCCTTCATCGATGCGCTCGGCCACGAGGGCCTGCTGTCGGTCCGCCGCGGCGAAATGGAGACGCTCGACGGGCTGGTCGTGGAGTATTACCGCCAGATGGCCGAAGAATGATGTTGCGCCGCTGGTATGCCGCCCAGTTGATCGGCCGCAAGCTGATCCTGCTGGCCTGCGGCGCCGGCATGCTGTCGCTGCTCCTGCTGGCGGCGATCGTGGCGCCGCTGTGGCGCGCCGCCGAGGCGGAGCACCTGCTGCGCCAGGAAATGGCCCTGCGTCCCCTGCTGACCAGCGCCCTGGCCGGGCCGATGATCGAGCGCGACTACGCCACCGTGCAGGAAATCGCCGCCGGCCTGCTGCGCAGCAAGGCCATCGACGCCATCGAGGTCGCAGGCGCCGACGGCATGACGGTGGTCGCGCTGCCCGCCCCGCGGCAGGGCGGGGAATCCCTGCGCAGCATCCCGCTCGCGCATGGCGCCCTCGCGCTCGGCGAGGTGCGCGTCGTGTTCTCGACCGAGGTTCGTCGCGCCTTCGTGGAACAACTCGGCACGACCGTCGCAGCGGGCATTTTCCTGTCATTGCTGTTTGCACTGATCCTGTTCCGGCGCTGGTCGCGCGCGCTGGCGGCGCGGCTGGCGCGCGTTTCGGCAGCGGCTCACGAGCTCGCCGCCGGCCGCTACGACGCCGAGCTCCCGATCGACGCGCCCGACGAGATCGGCACGCTTGCCGCCGATTTCAACCGCATGGGCATGGCGATCGGGGCAGCCGTCGACGCCCTGGAAAAAAGCCGCAGCGAGGTGACGGCGATCCTGCAGTCGATCGGCGACGGCCTGATCGCCACCGACGCCGCGATGCGCGTGACGCTGATGAATCCCGTCGCCGAAGCGCTGACCGGCTGGACGGACGCCGAGGCGCGCGGGCGCGGCATCGCCGAGATCCTGCGCATCGAGCACGGCCTGACCGGCCAGCCGGCGGAAATCCCGGTCGGCCGGGTGCTGGAGACGGGACTGGTCGTCGGCCTGGCCAACCACACCGTGCTGGTCGCGCGCGACGGCCGGCGCCTGCACATCTCGGACAGCGCCGCGCCGGTGCACAATGCGCGCGGGGAGCTGACCGGCGTGGTGATGGTGTTCCGCGACGTTTCCGAATCCTACCGC
Source organism: Sulfuritalea sp. (assembly GCA_018333815.1). GTDB lineage: Bacteria > Pseudomonadota > Gammaproteobacteria > Burkholderiales > Rhodocyclaceae > Sulfuricystis. Next base: position 1,492 of record JAGXSN010000111.1, read on the forward strand.
CTGCGCAGCGACCTCGACGCCCAGCGCCAGCGCCTTGCGCTGGCGCTGAAAGGCGCCGATCTCGGCCTGTGGGATCGCGATCTGGCGACCGACGCCCTGGTCGTCGACGCCCGCTGGGCGGGCATGCTCGGCTACCGGCCCGAGGAAGCGCCGCAAGACTCCGCCGCCTGGGGCAGGATGATCCACCCCGACGATCTGCCCCTCGCCAGCCGGGAACTGGGCGCGCATCTGGCCGGAGCCACCCCGCAGTATGAAGCGGAAGTCCGCGTGCGCGCGAAAAACGGCTCGTGGCGCTGGATCCTCACGCGCGGCGGCGTCACCGAGCGCGACGCCGACGGCCGGCCGCTGCGCCTGACCGGCACCCATCTGGACGTGACCGAAAGGCATGCCGCCCAGGAAGAGATCGCGCGGCTGGCGTTCTACGATCCGCTCACCGATTTGCCCAATCGCCGCCTGCTGATCGACCGCCTGAAGCACGAGCTGGTCGAAGCGCACCGCAGCGGCCATCATGGCGCCTTGCTCTACATCGACCTCGACCGCTTCAAGCAGGTCAACGACGCGCGCGGCCATGCCGCCGGCGATGCCCTGTTGCGCGAAATGGCGGCGCGCCTGCGGCGTGCCCTGCGCGAATCGGATACCGTCGCGCGCCTGGGCGGCGACGAATTCGTCGCCCTGCTGCCCGACCTGGCCGACAGCGCCGAGCGGGCCGCCGCCGTTGCACGGCGCGTGGCCGACAAGCTGGGCGCGACGCTGGCGCAGCCCTGCGAGCTGGGCAGGGGAGACAGCGCCAGCTACGTCAGCGCCAGCATCGGCATCGCACTCTTCCCCGATGGCGCTCGCCATGACTGCGACATGCTGCTGCGCCAGGCCGACACGGCGATGTTCAGCGCCAAGGAAGGCGGCCGCAATGCCGTGCGCTTTTTCGAGCCGGCGATGCAGCAGGCCGTCGAGGCGCGCCTCGCGCTCGAGAACGACCTGCGCCAGGCGCTCGCCAACCGGCAGATCGAACTCCATCTGCAGGCGCAAGTCGCCGCCGACGGCCGCATCACCGGGGCCGAGGCGCTGTTGCGCTGGCATCATCCCGAGCGCGGCACGGTGCCCCCCTCGGCCTTCATTCCGCTCGCCGAGGAGACCGGCCTGATCGAGCCGCTCGGCGACTGGACCCTGCGCGAGGCCGCGCAACTGCTCGCCCGGTTCGAGCGCGCCGGCCGCGACCTGCGGCTGTCGGTAAACGTCAGTCCGCGCCAGATCCGGCAGCCGGATTTCGCCGCGCGCGTCCACGACTGCCTGGCCCAGGCCGGCGCCAGTCCCGCGCGCCTGACCCTTGAGGTGACCGAAAGCCTGCTGCTGACCGACATGGCCGGCGCGGTGGCGCGCCTGACCGAACTCAAGGCCGTCGGGGTGCGCCTGTCGCTCGACGATTTCGGCACCGGCTATTCCTCGTTGTCCTACCTGAAACGCCTGCCGCTGCACGAAATCAAGATCGATCGCGGTTTCGTCGCCGGGCTGCCGCAGGACGACAGCGACGCCACCCTGACGGGCGTGATCCTCCTGATCGGCGCCCGCATGGGCCTCGAAGTCGTGGCCGAGGGCATCGAGACGGCGGCCCAGCTCGACTGGCTGAAAGAGGGCGGCTGCGAATTGTTCCAGGGCTACCTGCTGGCGCGGCCGGAACCGGTCGCAGCGTTCTGCGCGCGCCTCGGCATGACGGAGAACTAGGCGGGCAAGGGATTCCAGATCGGGATTCACAGTCCGCCGGCGCAACGGCATAATTCTCCCCATGGCACAGATCCTGGTCATCGACGACGAAGTCGGCATCCGCGCGCTGCTCTGCGAAATCCTCACCGACGAGGGGCACGACGTCGCCACCGCGGAAAACGCCACGGCGGCGCGCGCCTGGCGCGACGAGCGGCGTCCCGACCTGGTGCTGCTCGACATCTGGATGCCCGACACCGACGGCGTGACCCTGCTCAGGGAATGGGCCGCCGGCGGCCAGCTGACCATGCCGGTGCTGATGATGTCGGGCCACGCCACGATCGACACCGCCGTGGAGGCGACCCGGATCGGCGCCACGGGCTTCCTGGAAAAACCGATCGGCATGCAGAAGCTGCTGGCCGCCGTCAGGCAGGGCCTCGAGCGCGCGCCGAAATCCGCAGCCGCGCTGACGCTGGCCGCCTTTCCTCGCTCGGCGACCCTCCGGGAACTGCGCAAGCGCATCGAACAGGTCGCCGCCAAGAGCCGGACGCTGTTGCTGCGCACGCCGGCGGCCTCGATCGTCGAACTCGCCGCGCGCACACTGCAACCGCCCGGCAAGGCGTGGATCGACCTCGGCTACGATTCGAACCCGCTTTCGCTCGACGCCCTCGCGCAAGCCGGCGGCGGGGTGTTTTACTGCGCCGAGCTGGGACGCCTGACCCGCTTGCAGCAGAAAAACCTCGCCTTCGCCCTCGACCGGCTGGACAAGCACAACCTGCGGCTGGTGGCCGCCTCGACCCACGACGCCGCCGCCCTCGTCGCGCAGGGCTGGGAAGAGGCCGTGATCGACCGAGTTTTCGAGGTCAGCATCGGCCTGCCATCGATGGCCGAGCTCAAGGACGACGTGCCGGACCTCGCCACGCACATCCTCACCCGGCTGGTCGAGGCCGGCGAAGTGCCGAATCGCCATCTCGCGGTCGCGGCGCAAAACGCGCTGCGCCAGCATCCCTGGCCCGAGGGTTACGCCCAGATCAAAAAGGCGGTCAAGTCGCTCGCGCTCGCCGCACTCGATGAGGAAATCGGCGCCGAGGAGGTGCGGCGCCTGCTGGCGCCCGGCGCGGAAACGCGCGTAGAGATTCCTCCCGGCCTTCTGACCGAGATGCTCGCCCACCCGCTGCGCGACGCACGCGAGATGTTCGAAAAGCTCTATTTCGAGCATCACCTGCGGAGCGAGGGCGGCAGCATGACGCGGCTCGCCGAGAAGACCGGTCTGGAGCGCACCCACCTGTATCGCAAGCTGAAGGATCTCGGCCTGCGCAACGCCGCGAAAGGCGAGGAAGAGTGAAAATCCTGATTCTGGGCGCCGGCCAGGTCGGCGCCAGCGTGGCCGAAGCGCTTGCGTCGGAAGCCAACGACATTACCATCGTGGACCAGAACCGCGAGTTCCTGGCGGCGCTCGCCGACCGCCTCGACGTGCGCACCGTCACCGGCAACGCCGCCTACCCGAACGTGCTGCGCGAGGCCGGCATCGAGGATACCGACCTCCTCATCGCGGTAACCCAATCCGACCAGACCAACCTGGTCGCGTGCAAGATCGCGCGCAGCCTGTTCAATGTCAGCACCCGCATCGCCCGGCTGCGCTCGCCCGATCTGATCGAGCCCGGGCTGCTGTCGAACGAGAATTTCGCGGTCGATTATGCGATCTGTCCCGAACAGGACATCACCGATTACATCGTCAAGCTGGTCGAATTCCCCGAAGCGCTGCAGGTGCTCGAGTTCGCCAATGGCAAGGTGACCCTGGTGGGCGTACGCGCCAAGCCGGACGGCCTGCTCGTCGGCAAGCCGATCCGCACCATGCGCGAGCACCTGCCGGCCGGCGTCGATGCGCGCATCGCGGCGATCTTCCGCGAGCACCAGCC
>JAGXSN010000112.1 GCA_018333815.1 Sulfuritalea sp.
GGCGGCCGCCAAGCCGGCCGAGGGGGCGCGCAAGGGCGAGAAGAAGGGTGCGCCCGCTGCGCCCAAGAGCGAGAACAACCGCGGCCGGCGCGGCGGATTGAGGACCCGCGGCGATACCGCCGGCGCCTCGGGCTGGCGCGGCGGTCCCAAGCAGGGGGGGCGCCACGGTCGTCATGCCGCCGAAGAAGTGCGTCAGGCGCCGCAGGCCGTCGAACAGGTGGTGCGCGAGATTCATGTGCCCGAGACGATCTCGGTGGCCGATCTGGCCCACAAGATGGCGGTCAAGGCGACCGAGGTCATCAAGGCGCTGATGAAGATGGGCATGATGGTCACCATCAACCAGCATCTCGATCAGGAAACCGCGATGATCATCGTCGAAGAGTTGGGCCACAAGGCCTTCGCGGCGAAGCTCGACGACCCGGATGCCTTCCTCGACGAAGCGCAGACCGGACACAAGGATGGCGAAGCCCTGCCGCGTGCGCCGGTGGTCACCGTCATGGGCCACGTCGACCACGGCAAGACTTCCCTGCTCGACTACATCCGGCGGACCAAGGTGGCCGCCGGCGAAGCGGGCGGCATTACCCAGCACATCGGCGCCTATCACGTCGAGACGCCGCGCGGCGTCGTCACCTTCCTCGACACGCCGGGCCACGCCGCCTTCACGGCGATGCGCGCGCGCGGCGCGAAGGCGACCGACATCGTCATCCTGGTGGTGGCGGCCGACGACGGCGTGATGCCGCAGACCAAGGAAGCCATCCATCATGCCAAGGCCGCCGGCGTGCCGCTGGTGGTGGCGATGAACAAGATCGACAAGCCCGCCGCCAACCTCGATCGGGTTCGTCAGGAACTGATCGCCGAGGGCGTGGTGCCCGAGGAGTACGGCGGTGAATCACCCTTCGTCTCCGTATCGGCGAAGACCGGCCAGGGCATCGACGACCTGCTGGAAAACGTCCTGCTGCAGGCCGAAGTGCTGGAGCTCAAGGCGCCGAAGGACGCACTGGCCAAGGGCCTCGTGATCGAGGCGCGCCTCGACAAGGGCAAGGGCCCGGTGGCGACGGTGCTGGTGCAGTCCGGCACCCTGAAGCGCGGCGATGTGCTGCTGGTCGGCCAGGTCTATGGCCGGGTGCGCGCCATGCTCGACGAAACCGGCGCGGCAGTCGAAGAGGCCGGCCCGTCGATTCCGGTCGAGATTCAGGGGCTGTCCGACGTGCCGGCGGCCGGCGACGAGGCGATGGCGCTGGCCGACGAGAAGAAGGCGCGCGAGGTCGCGCTGTTCCGCCAGGGCAAGTTCCGCGACGTGCGGCTGGCCAAGCAGCAGGCCGCCAAGCTCGAGAACATGTTCGAGCAGATGGGCGAAGGCGAAACCAAGACGCTGGCGCTGATCATCAAGTCCGACGTGCAGGGTTCGCAGGAGGCACTGGCGCAGGCGCTCGCCAAGCTGTCGACCGACGAGGTCAAGGTGAATGTGATCCATGCCGCCGTGGGCGGCATTTCGGAATCCGACGTCAACCTGGCGCAGGCCTCGCGTGCGGTCATCATCGGCTTCAACACGCGTGCCGACGCCGGCGCGCGCAAGGCGGCCGAGAACTTCGGTGTCGACATCCGCTACTACAACATCATCTACGACGCCGTCGATGAGGTGAAGGCCGCGCTGTCCGGCATGCTGGCGCCCGAAAAGCGCGAGAACGTGCTGGGCATGGTCGAGATTCGCCAGGTGTTCCGCATTTCCAAGGTCGGCGCGGTGGCGGGCTGCATGGTGCTGTCCGGCCTCGTCAAGCGCGGCGCGCAGGTGCGCGTGCTGCGCGACAACGTGGTGATCCATACCGGCGAGCTCGATTCGCTCAAGCGCTTCAAGGACGACGTGCGCGAGGTCAAGGAAGGCTTCGAATGCGGCCTGTCGCTGAAGAACTTCAACGACATCAACGAAGGCGACCAGCTCGAAGTCTTCGAGGTGCAGGAAATCGCCCGTACTTTGTAAAGTCAGTCATGGCGGGACGGCACCAGGCACAGGGTTATTCGCGCGGCGAGCGCGTGGCGGAGCAGATCCGCCGCGATCTCGTCGACCTGCTGCGGCAGGTCAAGGATCCGCGCGTGGCCCATCTGCTGCCGCTGGTCACGATCACCGACATCGAGCTGACGCCCGACTATGCGCATGCCAAGGTGTTCTATACTTCGCTGGCGGGCGAGGAACGTGCTGGCGAAGTGGCCAGTGGCCTGGCCCATGCGGCCGGCTTTCTGCGGCGCGAACTGGGTCGGCGCCTGCACATCCACCACATTCCCGAATTGCACTTCGTCTTCGACGCCTCGGTCGAGCGCGGCACTCGCCTCTCGCAGCTGATCGACGCCGCCGTCGAGTCGGACCAGAAGGACAAACCGACGGGTGAATAAGCCGCGACGCGCTCCCCGGCGTCGTGTCGACGGCGTGCTGCTGCTCGACAAGCCGCCGGGCATGAGTTCGAACGCCGCGCTGCAGAAGGCGCGCTGGCTGTTCAACGCCGCAAAGGCCGGCCATACCGGCACGCTCGACCCGATGGCGACGGGTTTGTTGCCGCTCTGCTTCGGCGAGGCCGCCAAGTTTTCCAGCACCCTGCTCGATGCCGACAAGACCTACGCAGCCACGGTGAGGCTGGGGATCGTCACCGATACCTGCGATGCCGAGGGCCGGATGCTGGCGACGCATCCCGTCAATGTGAATGAAGCCGAGGTGCGCGCCGTCCTGACCCGGTTCGCCGGCGCAATCGAACAGGTGCCGCCGATGCATTCCGCGCTCAAGCGCGACGGCGTTCCCCTCTACGAACTTGCGCGCCAGGGCATCGAGGTCGAACGCGAGGCACGCCAGGTCACGATCCACGCCATCGAACTGCTGGCGTGGCATGGCAACAGCTTCGATCTCCGCGTGACCTGCAGCAAGGGCACCTACATCCGTACGCTGGCCGCCGACATCGGCAGCGCGCTCGGCTGCGGTGCCCATCTGGCTGCCTTGCGCCGCACGCGGGTCGGCAGCCTGGACATTGCGCAGGCGGTGACGATCGAAACCCTCGCGGCGACGGCAACGGAATTGCGCGACAGCCTGCTGCAGCCGACCGATGCCTTGCTGGTTGACATTCCGGCGATGCACCTGAACGACCTCGAAGCCGCACGTATCCTTCAGGGCCAGCCGATACGCCGGGACGGCATGCCATCCAGTCAAGTTCGACTTTTCGCCCCGCAGGGTTTCATCGGCCTTGGCGAAGTCTCCGAAGATGGCTGGCTCAAGCCAAAAAGGCTGATCGCAACTGCCTGATTCGTCTATAATCCCCCGCTTTCCGCGGTTGTCGCGCTCTATCAAACCGGGGCCGCAGCCGATTTTTCAACCCAGCGTTTGAGAGAAGACTCCATGGCCATCCAAACCGCCGACAAGGCAAAGATCGTTACCGATTTCCAGCGCAAGCCGGGCGATACCGGTTCCCCCGAAGTGCAGGTCGCCCTCCTGAGCGCGCGCATCAATGACCTGACCGGTCACTTCAAGACCCATGTCAAGGATCACCACTCCCGCCGCGGCCTGCTCAAGATGGTGAGCCAGCGCCGCAAGCTGCTCGACTACCTCAAGGGCAAGAACGCCGACAGCTATCGTGCGCTGATCGAGCGCCTAGGTTTACGCAAATAAAAGGACATCCCGTGCTCACACCTTTCAAGAAAAGTTTTACCTACGGCGCGCACACCGTCACGCTGGAAACCGGCGAGATTTCGCGCCAGGCCTCCGGCGCCGTGCTGGTCAATGTCGATGACACCGTCGTGCTCGCCACCGTCGTCGCCAAGACCGAAGCCAAGGCCGGGCAGGATTTCTTCCCGCTGACCGTCGATTACGTCGAGAAGGTCTATGCCGCCGGCCGCATTCCCGGCGGCTTCTTCAAGCGCGAGGGGCGCCCGTCCGAGAAGGAGACGCTGACCTCGCGCCTGATCGACCGCCCGCTGCGTCCGCTGTTCCCCGACGGCTTCTACAACGAAGTGCAGGTCATCATCCATGTCCTGTCGAGCAATCCGGAAGTCGATCCCGACATTCCCGCGCTGATCGGCGCCTCCGCCGCGATGGCGATCTCCGGCGTGCCCTTCAACGGCCCGATCGGCGCCGCGCGCGTCGGCTACCTCGACGGTCAGTACGTGCTCAACCCGACCCGCACCCAGCTGCTCGACAGCCAGCTCGATCTCGTCGTTGCCGGCACGCAAACCGCCGTGCTGATGGTCGAATCCGAGGCCAAGCAATTGCCCGAGGACGTGATGCTCGGCGCCGTAGTCTTCGGTCACGAGCAAATGCAGGCCGCGATCAACGCGATCAACGAACTCGTCGAAGTCGCCGGCAAGTCGGAGTGGAACTGGCAGGCGCCCGCCAGGGACGAGGCGCTGATCGCCAAAGTGGCCGCGCTGGCCGAAGTCGAGCTGCGCGATGCCTACCGCATCACCAGCAAGCAGGCCCGCACGCAAAAGTGCCGTGAAGTTACGAGCAAGACCATCGAAGCGATTTGCGCGGGCGAGGGTGCTCCCGATGCAACCGCCGTCGGCAACCTGATTTTCGAGCTCGAAGCCAAGATCGTGCGCAGCCAGATCCTGAATGGCGAACCGCGCATCGACGGTCGCGACACGCGCACCGTGCGTCCGATTACCATCCGTTCCGGCGTGCTGCCGCGCACCCACGGCTCGGTGCTGTTCACGCGCGGCGAAACCCAGGCGCTCGTGATCGCCACGCTGGGCACCGGCCGCGACGAGCAGATCATCGACGCGCTGCAGGGCGAGTATCGCGAGCGCTTCATGCTCCACTACAACATGCCGCCCTTCGCCACCGGCGAAACCGGCCGCGTCGGCTCGCCGAAGCGCCGCGAGATCGGCCACGGCCGCCTCGCCAAGCGCGCACTGGTCGCCGTGCTGCCGGCCGCCGAGGAGTTCGGCTACTCGATGCGCGTCGTTTCCGAGATCACCGAATCGAACGGCTCTTCCTCGATGGCTTCCGTCTGCGGCGGCTCGCTGGCCCTGATGGACGCCGGCGTGCCGCTCAAGGCGCACGTCGCCGGCATCGCCATGGGCCTGATCAAGGAGGGTGGCCGCTTCGCCGTGCTGACCGACATCCTCGGCGACGAGGACCATCTCGGCGACATGGACTTCAAGGTCGCCGGCACCAAGGACGGCGTGACCGCGCTGCAGATGGACATCAAGATCCAGGGCATCACCAAGGAAATCATGCAGGTCGCGCTGGCGCAGGCCAAGGAAGCCCGCATGCATATCCTCGGCATCATGGAATCCTCCATGACCGGCCATCGCCAGGAAGTGTCGACCTTCGCCCCGCGCATGATCAGCATGAAAATCAACCCCGAGAAGATCCGCGACGTGATCGGCAAGGGCGGCGCAGTGATCCGCGGCCTGACCGAGGAAACCGGCTGCGTGATCGACATCGAGGACGACGGCAGCGTGACGATCTCCTCGGTGAGCTCCGAAGCCGCGCAAGTGGCGAAGAAGCGCATCGAGGACATCACCGCCGAGGTCGAGG
>JAGXSN010000113.1 GCA_018333815.1 Sulfuritalea sp.
GGCCAGCGAGGTCGGGGAGAGCCAGCCGGCCTGCGGGAACCACCAGCCGGGGCCGGCGACCGGCGCGCCGACGAGTTCGGCCGCCGCCGCCGCGGCGAGGCACTGTGCGAAGTCCTCGGGCAGCCGCTGGTCGCGCACGATGGCCTGCTGCTTCTGCGCATGCGCGGTGTCGCGGGCGATCTGGAACACGCCGCATTGATCCCAGACAACCGGATGGCCGGCTTCCTCCAGTGTGCGCAGGCGATGCAGGACATGGAGGAAGGCGACGCGATTGAGGCGGGCGAGCCGGGTTTCATCGACGGCCAGCACGGGCAGCAGGATCGCCTGGCGGTTGCCCGAGGTCTCGGCGCAGATCGCGCCGCGGCGCTCGAACAGCGCGACCTCGCAGCCGCGCGCGGCCAACCGCTCGGCGCAGGCGATGCCGGCGATGCCCGCGCCGATCACGGCGATGCGCCGCGGCGGCGCGGCGGCTGCCCCGGCATGCGCGGCGCCGGGGTGGGTAGCCGCCAGCATCTCGCGCTTGTTGCCGAAGCCGGCGCGCTTCTCCACGGCAAAGTCGGCGCTGGCGAGACGGCGCCGCACGTCGCCGGCGCTCGTCCAGGTGGCGAGCGTCGCGCCCGGCGCGGCCAGCCAGGCGAGGTCATCGATCAGGGCCGCCGACCACATTTCCGGATTTTTTTCCGGCGCAAAGCCGTCGAGATAGAAAGCGTCGAAGCGGCCGCCGATGGCCGCAATCGCGCTGCGCGCAGCGCCGAAGACCAGGGTCAGCGCGACCCGGCCGTTCTCGAAGTGCAGGCGGTGAAAGCCGGAGACCAGGCTGGGCCAGGCGGCGCGCAGGCGGGCGGCGAGCGGCGCGATCTCGGGAAACGCCGCGTGCAGGCGGGCGAGATCGTCGCGCCGAAACGGGTGTTTCTCGACCGAGAAGTAATGCAGGCGTTCCGGGCGGCGCGGGTCGTCCTTCCAGGCCTGCCAGGTGACGAGAAAATTGAGGCCCAAGCCGAAACCGGTCTCGACAATGGCGAAGCTCGCGCGTCCTCGCCAGCGTTCCGGCAGGTCGTTGCCGGCGAGGAAGACATGATGCGCCTGGGCCAGGCCGCCCTGGGCGGAGTGGTAGAGATCGTCATAGGCCGGCGCAAACGGGACGCCGTCCCCGGCGAACGCGAGTTCGGCGGGAACCAGCGGCGCCGGCGTCATTCCGGCCGCATCTGCGGGAACAGGATGACGTCGCGGATCGAGGGCGAATTGGTCAGCAGCATGACCAGACGGTCGATGCCCACGCCGCAGCCGCCAGTGGGCGGCAGGCCGTATTCGAGCGCGCGGATGTAGTCGGCGTCGTAGTACATCGCCTCCTCGTCGCCGGCATCCTTGGCCTTGGCTTGATCGAGGAAGCGCGCGGCCTGGTCTTCCGGATCGTTGAGCTCGGAAAAACCGTTGGCGATTTCACGACCGGCGATATACAGCTCGAAACGTTCGGTAACGTCCGGATTGGTGTCCGAGCGGCGCGCCAGCGGCGAGACTTCGGTGGGATAGTCGATGATGTAGGTCGGGTCCCACAATTCAGCCTCGGTGGTTTCCTCGAACAACTGCATCTGCAGGGTGCCGAGACCGGCCAGCGGTTTCACCTCCACCTTGAGGTCGGCGAGTTTCTGTTTCAGCCAGCCGGCATCGTTGAGCATTGTCACGCTGTAGCCGGGGTGGTGGTAATGGATCGCGTCGACCGTGGTCATGCGGCGGAAGGGCTTGGACAGGTCGAGCGTGCGGCCCTGGTAGTCGAAAGCTTCCGTGCCGAGCGCTTCGCGCGCGGCGTGGCGGATCAGGCCCTCGGTGAAATTCATCAGGCTTTGATAGTTCGCATACGCCTCGTAGAACTCCATCATGGTGAATTCGGGGTTGTGGCGCGGCGAGAGGCCTTCGTTGCGGAAGTTGCGGTTGATCTCGAAGACGCGCTCGAAGCCGCCAACCACCAGCCGCTTCAGGTAGAGCTCCGGCGCGATGCGCAGGAACAGCTCCATGTCAAGGGCATTGTGGTGGGTGGTGAAGGGCTTGGCCGATGCGCCGCCCGGCAGCGGATGCATCATCGGTGTTTCGACTTCGAGGAAGCCGTGGCCGTTCATGTAATTGCGCACCGACTGCACCAGCCGGCTGCGGGCGACGAAAGTGAAGCGCGTATCCGTGTTGGTGATCAGGTCGAGATAACGCTGGCGATATTTCTGCTCGACATCGGCGAGGCCGTGGAATTTTTCCGGCAGCGGGCGCAGGCACTTGGCCAGCAGGCGGATCTCGGCGCACTGGACGGTCAGCTCCCCGGTCTTGGTCTTCATCAGGGTGCCGGTCGCGCCGACGATGTCGCCCAAGTCCCACTTCTTGAAGTCGTCATACACGGCTTCGCCGACGTTGTCGCGGGTCACGTAGAACTGGATGCGGCCCGAGAGATCCTGGATCGTGATGAAGCTGGCCTTGCCCATCACGCGCTTGAGCATGATGCGGCCGGCGACCGTCGCCGCGATCGGCATGTCTTCGAGTTCTTCCTTGGTTTTCTCGCCGTAGAGCTCGTCGAGCCGGGCGGCGAGGTTCTCGCGGCGGAAGTCGTTCGGGTAGGCGCGGCCGGAGGCGCGCCAGGCAGCGAGCTTGGCGCGCCGTTCAGCGATGATGTGGTTCTCGTCGGCCGGCGGGATTTGGGCTTGGGTGGGTTCGGTCATGATGAGCTTTCAGTAGAAACGATATATGGTGAAACCAAGTGCGGCGGCGGCGTCGGCCTGGGCCTTGTCGGCGGTGGCGAAGCCCGCGGCGTCGGCCTGTTCGGCGGCGGCCAGATGCAGGGCGTCGAGTGTTCGCAGGGGAAGTTCGGCCAGTCGCCCGATCAGGTGATAGGCGGCCGTGAAGTGCGCGGCATCGATTTCGCCCACGCGCAGGCCGCCCGCCTGGACATCGGCGGCCAGTTCGGCATTGACGCGGTTTTCGCGGAGGGCGTCGATTTCGCGGTTACGGCGGCGGCGTGCCAGCGCACAGCGCAGCTCGACGATGGAGAGGCGGCTGATGAGCAGCGTATGGTTTTCGAGCAGCGCATCGACCTCGCTGCTGAAGGGCTCCTCGAGGTAGCGCTTGACGAGTGCGCTGGTGTCGGCGTAGATCATCAGCAGCGGTCGGCGCGGTCTTCGATGACGGTTTGCGAGAGCGGCGGGTCGAGCGGCGTCTGGCTGGCGCGAAACGCCGCCAGCGAGCGGAATTTCGGCTTGGCCGGCGTGATCGGCAGAAGCCGGGCCACCGGTTCGCCGCGGCGCGTGACGATCACCTCGTCGCCGTCGGCGAACAATCGTTCGGGATGGGAAAGCCCCTCGCGGGCTTCGCGGATGGTGATGGTGCGCATCGGCAATCTCCTTGTGTCACAAGTCACCTGATTGTGTCACAACGGCTGCCGTCGCGCCAGCGCCGAGTTTTCGCGGGCATTGTTCAAGGCTTGCGCCGGCGCGGACGCGGCGGTGGTGCACCGAAGCTGTCCATCAAGGCGCCCAGGGCCAGGAAGGGATCGAAGCCGGCGTCGGGCTCATAGTCCTTGAGCGCCTGGGCGAGTTGCTTGGGGTCGGCAAAGGAGAGCAGGTCGGCTTCGAGATGCCGCAGCTCGTTTGTCTGGCGGACGACTTCGCCATCGATCGACAGGTCGACATGAACCGGCAGTATCTTCCGGTTAAAAGGGACCAGTCTCCGATAGGGCGCCAGCACGTTGTCGAGTTCGGCCTTGAGTTCGGCGTGCTGCTCGCGCAGCACCTGAATGTAGTGCGCCATGCGCTCCGCCGACAGGTTGGCGAGATGATCGGCGTCGATCTGCTCTATTTCGAGCTGGATGTTGAGCAGTTCGAGCAGGTTGCCCTTGTCGTAGGCCATATTCACCCGCTGCATCAGTTCGGTTTTCCGCTCCGGCGCCAGGTCGCCGCCGGAACGGTCGGGATGCAGGGCGCTGGCGAGTTTGCGGTAAACCTCGCGCACCGACTGGCTCACCTCTTTTTCCGCCGCGGCGCGCTTTTCCTCGGCGGCGGCGCGTTTTTCGTCTGCAGCAGCAGTCTTGGCCGATTTCTTGGCGGCGCGTTTCGCCGCGCGCTCTTCCCCGGCCCGGGCTTGTTTCTGATGCGCCTTGAGGATCATTTCTTCGATGTTGCCGGAGGTTTCGTCATCGTCGAGACGCACGCCGAAGATGTTCTCGATGATGTCTTGCGAAAACGCCTTGTCGAGTTCGCCGTCCTCTTCCAGCGCAAGATCGCTGTGGCGGTCGTGCAGGGCGACGAGGGCTTCGTCGTGTTCTTCCTGGATCAGGTCGCGCGTCAGTTCGACGATCATGCGCTGCAATTTGCCGCGCAGCCGCTTGCCGCGGATGGCGTTCTTGCCGTGAAACTGTTCGTCGAGCAAGCGGGCCATGGCGATGCGCTTTTGCCGTATCTCGGCGTAAAGCGGCATCAGTTTCTCGGCGACGCGCTGGTTGTGGCGCAGCCCGTAGGTTTGCCACTCCTCGAGCTGCACGCGCAACTCGTGAATCTGCTTGATCAATCGCTGGAAGGCGGCTTGCTGCTTGTCTTGCGGTCTGGTTTGCGCCAGCGCGTCGACCACGGTGAGACTGCGTTCTTGCGGTTTGTCGAAGAGTGTTGCTTGTTTTTGGGGGCGGGGCATGGCGAGGACTCGTGCGGATAAAGGAGCGAATGATGGGTTTTCCGGGGCCTTACAGGTAGCCTTCCTGCTCGCCCTTTTCACCGCCTGCCTGGAGCGCCAAAGCCAGTGCGCGCAGCGGGTCGGGCAGAGCACCGGAAAGCAGTGCGGCAAGACGTTCGAGGTCGCGCACGGTCAGCGGCTTGCGCGCCGGCAGGCTGGTCAGATCGGCGGCGTCCATGCGCCACGGTTGCCAGTCGAGGCCCGCCGCTTGCCACAGTTTTCCGGCGGTCAGCGCGATTTCGATGCCGGCCGGATCGGGATCGCAGGCGATGCGGGCCGGGGCGGGAGCCAGCGCGAGCAGGCGGGCGACGGCGGTTTGCCACCAGCCGGGCGGGAAGCCGGGCAGCCAGAGCACGCCTGCGTCTTTGGCGCGCTGGCGGGCGACACGTTCGAAGCTGCTGCGGTTTTCGACCAGCGTCCAGTGTCTGACGGCCGCATCGCCGCCGGTCGCGGCTGTCAGGGCGGCAGGCGGGATGCCGAGGAAATCCGGCGTGGCGGCCAGGTCGAGACGCCCCTGCGGCAGGAAGAGATTCACCGGCGCGGCAATACACAGCAGCGGCGCATGCCCGGCGATGCCGCAGGCGGCGAGGTCGGCTTGCGTTTCCAGCCAGTCCCATTCGGCCGTGGTAATGCTCTTGGTATCGCCGCGCGCGTACTGGGCGAAATCGCGCCGGGTGGCCTGGTCGGGGCGGGCAGGATCGGCATTCCAGCGTTCCAGTGCGGTCAGCAGGGCGTTGCGCGCGGCTTCCTGGGCGGCTTTGGTCGCGCCGGGCGCGGGCAGGCCGAGCGCCGCGCGCAGGGCCGGCAGGTCGGGAAACTCGATCCACAGCGGCTGCCAGCGGCCCTGCTGGAAGGCTTCATCGACCACAATCCAGCCGCCGGTCAGCAAGGCGTCGAGGACATCGTGGGCGGTTTCGTAAGCTTCGCTGCCCGCCGCGGCGAGCAGGGTCGGCCATTTGCAGCGCGCGCTGTCGCGGCGCAGCCAGCGCGCGGCGAGTTCGCGCCAGACGGGAGGCCAGGCGTCGCAAGGCAAGGCCGCGGCGGCGACTTGCCGGCGGCGGCGCGGCATCATGGCGACTCGCGCACCAGTCGCGCGATGCGCGGCGCCCAGGGCTCGCCCGGCTTTTTCTTGTAGGTGACGAGCGTCAGCAGGGCCGGATCGTAGACATTGACGTTGTGGGTGATCGGCGTGGTGATCAGGTATTGCGCGCGGGTGGCCTTGAGGAAACCGGCGACGCGGTCGATGTTCATGATGTCCAGATGAGCGAAGGGCTCGTCGATGAAGACGAAGCCGCCGGCCTGTTCTGCCTTGTCCATCATCAGGGCGATCAGCAGGATCAGCGACTTGATGACCTGCTGGCCGCCCGAGGCTTCGCCGTCGTTCATGCCGGCATAGCCTTTCTGGTCGAAATCGAAACGCACGTCCAGCCCCGCCTGGGCGAGGGTGACATCGTCGTTTTCGAGGCGCGGCAAGACCGTTTCGACCCCCACGTTGGCCAGTTGGCCGAGGGTTTTCAGGTGGTGGCCATAGCTTTTCAGGGTGTGGCGCAGCACCTCGATGTAGGCGCCGCGCGCGGCGTCGGTCTGTTCGGCGGCGCGGCGGTTTTCGCTGGCGCGGCGTTCCTGCTCGGCGCCTTGCTTTTCCAGGTCGGCCTGGCGCAGATCGCGCAGGGCGATGACGTTTGCGTCGGTGATCCAGTCGCCTTCGCGCAAGTGTTGTTCGATGCGGTCGATTTCGCGCTTGACGGCGGCGGCGCTGTCCCATTGCTGCGCGAGTTGGGCGTTGGCGGCGCGGTCTTTCCAGGCGGCGGGCAGAGCGCGGCGGTCGTGGCGCAGGCGCAGGATGCGGCGTGCCTGCTCCTCGCGCGCCGGGCGGTTGGCGGAATCCGCCAGGGCTTTTTCCTGCTGCTTGCGCTGGTTGTCGGTTGCGGCCAGGGCGAGGCGCGCGGCGGTGGCTGTTTCGCGCGCGTTCTGGCTGGCGGCGTAGGCGGTGTTTTGCTGGGCGACCAGGGCGGCGAGTTCGCGCTGCGCTTCCTGCCGCTCGCGCTCGGCGCGGGCGAATTCTTCCGCGCGGGCGGCAAGTTCCCGCGGGGCCTGGCTGCCGGCCAGCGCGGCGGCGAGCGCGTCGATCTCGCCGCGGTTCTTGTCGCGTTGCGTTTCGAGCGTGGCGAGTTTGGCGGCGCGCGCGCCGCGTTCTTCCTGCAGGCTGGCGAGCCGGGCGCGGCCGAAATGGCGCTCGGCGCTCGCGGCGTAACGTCCGCCGCGCCGTTCGCGCAGGTAGCCGTCGCGTGTGATCCAGTCTTGCCCGCGCGGGAGTTGCGCACCGTCCGCCGCGGTTGCGACGCGTTGGGTGCGGTCGAGGAGTTGGGCGAGCCAGCCGGGTACCGTGCCGCCGAAGCGAACCACTTGATGTATCGATCCAACAGTCGGCGCTGGCGGGACGGCACTATCGGGGACGATGAAGTGGCGGTAGCGCAGTTTTTCGCCGATGGCGAAAGCGCGCGCCTGGTCGTCCGGGTTTTCGAGCACGATCAGATGGCGATACGGCGCGAGCAGGGCCTCAACGGCGGTTTGCCAGCTTTCGTCCGCGACGTCGACAATGTCGGGCAGGAGCCGATGGCCGATGCCGGCGGCGGCGAGCGCCTCGGTCAGCGCGCG
>JAGXSN010000114.1 GCA_018333815.1 Sulfuritalea sp.
GGCGAGCCGACCTCGGTCGACCGGCAGGGCGACACCCTCAAGAACGGCCGGCGCGGCTCGCTCTCCGGCAGGCTGGTCGTCAAGGGCGTGCAGGGCCACGTCGCCTATCCGGAAAAGGTCAAGAACCCGATCCACCGCGCCGCGCCCGCGCTGGCCGAGCTCGCCGCCGCGCACTGGGACATCGGCAACGAATTTTTCCCGCCGACCAGCTTCCAGATCTCGAACATCCATGCCGGCGCCGGCGCCACCAACGTCGTGCCGGGCACGCTCGAGGTGCTGTTCAACTTCCGCTTTTCCACCGCCAGCACCGCAGAGGGGCTGCAGGCGCGCGTCCATCAGATCCTCGACCGGCACAGCCTCGAATACGAGCTGCACTGGACGCTCGGCGGCCGGCCCTTCCTCTCCCAGCCCGGCCGGCTGGTCAGCGCGCTGGTCGAGGCGATCCGGGTCGAAACGGACATCAGCGCCGAACTGTCCACCAGCGGCGGCACCTCGGACGGCCGCTTCATCGCCGCCATCTGCCCCGAGGTCGTCGAGTTCGGCCCGGTCAACGCCACGATCCACAAGATCGACGAACGCGTTGCCCTTGCCGACATCGAACCGCTGGCGCGCATCTACGAAGCAGCCTTCCGCAAGCTGCTGACCTGAAAGTCGGCGCTGGCGGGACGGCGGCAGTCGGCTACGACCTGCCAGCCAGGCTTTCACAGACCACGACGGCAATAGACTGGGTTCTGTCTGATGACAAAGGCGTACCAGATGTCGGGTGCACTCTGCAACCTGTCCTTGGGCCGAGTCCCGCAAGTCGGGCAGTGCCAGGGCTGTGCGACCAGTTGCTGGCACCACTGGATCGGCTGCTCGACAGGCCAAGTCGGCCTTAGATGTATCCCTCCCGAAACCACCTGATGGAACTTCTTGCCCGCGGCGCAACCTTATGCTGAGCCGTGAAGTCACGGACAAAGACCCGCTACCCGCAAATCGTCCGCCAAAGGAATTTACCAATGAATCGTTCTGCTGAAACCCCGTCAATAGCCCCGGCGTCACGCTGGCGGAACCGCCTGCTCACGATCCTTTTCATCGCCGGCGTTGGCAGTTTCCTCTGGAGCCAGCTTCCCGATGGCGGCTACCCTACCGACCTGTCACAGATCGGCAACGGGCGTCCTGCACTGGTGTTGGCGCGTGACTCCAATTACACGGGGGGCATGGCGGTGATGTACTTGATGAACGAAATTCGCCACGAATACGCCGATCGCGTCGACTTTCTGGTCGCCCACCTCGGTCTGGCCGACGGCCAGGAATTTGCTCGCCGCCATGGCGCCCACGATGGCGTCGTGCTCCTGTTCACGGGAGATGGCCGGAACGTCAGTGTCCTGCATCAACCACAAAAAGTCGATGAGCTGCGCGGGGCGCTGAATCAGGCATTGGGTTCCTGACGGAGTACGCCACGCAGGCACGCCATAGCCGCTGCGCGGCAGCGGGGAGTGCTCGCGCGTTCGCCCGCTTGACCAGAAATCCCGAGGCGCATAATCGCGACCATTGATTTTATTCGCCGTGCCGGCAGAGCCGACTTTCACCATGTCCGAAATCCTCGACGATCTCCACACCGTACGCGACTGGCTGCGCTGGGGCGCCAGCCGCTTCCTCGAAGCGAAACTCTGCTTCGGTCACGGCTGCGACAACGCGCACGACGAAGCCGCCTGGCTGATCCTGCATGCGCTGCACCTGCCGCCGGACCGCCCGGATCGCATTGGGCCCTACCTCGACGCGCGCCTGACGCGCCACGAGCGCCTCGCGGTGCTCGAACTGCTGCAGCAACGCATCGCCCGCCGCCTGCCCGCCGCCTACCTGACGCGCGAAGCCTGGCAGGCCGGCCTGCGCTTCTACGTGGATGAACGGGTATTGATCCCCCGTTCCTACTTCGCCGACCTGCTGGTCGAGGGCTTCGCGCCCTGGGTCGAGGATCCGCATGCGATCGACAGCGCGCTCGATCTCTGCACCGGTTCGGGTTGCCTTGCCATCCTGATGGCGCACGCCTTCCCGCACGCGCGGATCGACGCCGCCGACATTTCATCCGGTGCGCTGGAAGTCGCCAGACGCAACGTCGCCGACTACGGCCTCCAGGAGCGCGTGCGCCTCGTGCAGGGCGACCTGTTCGCGGGCCTCGGCAAGCGCCGCTACGACCTCATCCTGAGCAACCCGCCCTACGTCACCGCGCAGGCAATGCGCGAGTTGCCGCCCGAATACCGCCACGAACCCGAGAACGCGCTGGCGGCCGGCGACGACGGCCTGGCCATCGTGCGCCGCATCCTCGCCGATGCGCCGAAGCGCCTGAAACCGCACGGCCTGTTGGCCGTCGAGGTCGGCCACAACCGGGAAATCGTCGAGGCCGCTTTCCCAGATCTGCCGCTCACCTGGATCGACACCGAGAGCGGCGCGGGCAAGATCTTCCTGCTGCGCAAGGAAGATCTCGGCTGACCGTTACAGCTTGACCGCCGGGTTCAGCGTGTAGAGGCCGGTGAAGCTCGCCTGCGCGAGCGCGTGCCCCTGCATGGCGGCGCGCACCTGCGGGCCGGTTAATTTGCCTTCGAGGGGCAGCCGCTCGACATCCAGCGCGAACACGGTGAAGACGTAGCGGTGGCGCAGTGCGTCGTTCCACGGCGGGCAGGGGCCGTCGTAGCCGTAATAGTCGCCGCTCATGTCGCGGTCGCCGGCGAACCAGCCGGTGTAGTCGTTGAGGCCCTGCCGCGCGCCGTGCGCCGCCGCCGGGCCGGCCTTGCCGCGCGGCGTCACGCCATGGGAAAACTCGCCGTTGCGGATCTCGGTACAACTCGCCGGCAGGTCGACCAGCACCCAGTGGAAGAAGTCGACGCGCGGCAGGCTGGCCGGCACCGTGCGGCCTTCCCGGTTGACGTCGTCGCCGCGGCTCGGCACGTCGGGGTCGTGGCAGATCAACGCGTAGGACTTCGTGCCGGCCGGGACATCGCGCCAGGCCAGCTGCGGGTTGCGGTTGCCGCCGAGGCAGACGCGGCCGGTCGCGGCCGGGATGCAGAACGCGTATTCGCCGGGAATCGGCTGGCCGTCGAAGAAACTGTCGCTCGTCAGGATCATTTCACTCTCCTCAGAATTTTTCGTCCGGCCGCAGAAAGCGCCACTGCCCGATCGGCAGGTCGCCGAGCGTCACCTTGCCGATGCGCACGCGCTTGAGCCCGGTGACGCGCAGCCCGACCAGTTCGCACATGCGACGGACCTGGCGCTTCTTGCCTTCCTGCAGAATGAACTGCAGCTGGTCCTCATTCTGCCAGCGCACCCGCGCCCTTTTCAAGGGTTTGCCGTCGAGCGACAGGCCGTGGTTGAGCAGCGCAAGGCTGCGTTCGTCGAGCTTTCCTTCGACGCGGACCAGATATTCCTTCTCGATCCCGCTGTCTGCGCCGATCAGTTGCCGTGCGACGCGGCCATCCTGCGTCAGGATCAGCAAGCCGGTCGAATCGATGTCGAGCCGGCCGGCGGGCGCGAGACCTTTCAAATGCTGGGGCCGGAAGCGCTGATAGTCCCCCGCCATCTGGGTATCCGGCTTGACCAGCACGACGGCCGGCGGGTGGCCGTCCTCGGCCTGCCCGGACACGACCCCCACCGGCTTGTGCAGCAGGATCGTCGCCAGCGCCGCCTGCTGGTTCTGCGCCTTCGTCGCCAGCGCGATCTCGGCGTCGGGTGCGGCGCGCGTGCCGAGCTGCGTCACCTTCTCGCCATTCACGTAGACCATCCCGCGCTCGATGTAGGCGTCGGCCTCGCGCCGCGAGCACATGCCGCGCTGCGCCATCAGCTTCGAGATGCGCTCACCCTGAGTATCATTCATGGGCAATCATTCTAAAGGTCTCAGATGCTCAGTTACAGGCATGTTTTTCACGCCGGCAACCACGCCGACGTCCTCAAGCACACGGTGCTGCTTGCGGTGCTCGACTACTTCAACCAGAAGAAGAAAGTTGGGCCCTACTGGCTGATCGACACGCATGCCGGCGCGGGCGGCTATCGGCTCGACGCCGGCCGTGCCACGACCCACGCCGAGTGGCCCGACGGCGTCGGACGGCTGTGGAATCGCACCGACCTGCCGCCCCTGCTCGCCCGCTATGTCGAGGCCGTGCGCACCGACAATGCCGACGGCAGGCTGCGGCGCTATCCCGGCTCGCCGCTGCTCGCCCTGCGCGCGATGCGGCCGTCCGACAAGTTGCGCCTGTTCGAGCTGCATCCCGCGGACGTCAAGCTGCTGGCGCAGAACATCGCCGGCGCCGCGCCCGACGCGCAGAAGCGCGTGGCGATCAAGCAGGAGGACGGCTTCGCGGGACTTCAGGCGCTGCTGCCGCCGCCGCCGCGCCGCGGGCTCGTGCTGATCGACCCGGCCTACGAGGACAAGCGCGATTACGCGCAGGTGGTCACGGCGGTCAGGGAAGGCTTGCAGCGCTTCGCCACCGGCAGCTTCATGGTCTGGTACCCGCTGCTGAAACGCAACGAGAGCATCACCCTCGCGGGAAAACTGAAGAAACTCGCGCCCGACTGGCTGCATGCGACCCTGAGCGTCCGGGCGCCCGCCCCCGATGCCGAAGGAGGATTAGGCATGCACGGCAGCGGCGTGTTCCTGGTCAATCCGCCCTGGACGCTCGCCGCCGCGCTGAAGGAAACGCTGCCCTGGCTCGTCGATGTTCTGAAAGTCGGCGCTGACGGGACGGCAAGCTACAGCCTCGAAACCTCAGCTCAATAGCTCGGCCCGGTTGCGGAACAATTCGAGCGCCTCGGGATTCGCCAGCGCCTCGCTGTTCTTCACCGGGCGGCCATGCACCACCTCGCGCACGGCGAGTTCGACGATCTTGCCGCTCTTGGTGCGCGGAATGTCGGCGACCTGCAGCACCTTCGCCGGCACGTGGCGCGGCGTGGTGTTGGCACGAATCTGCTCCTTGATGCGTTTCGCCAGCGCATCGTCGAGCGTCAGGCCCTCCTTGAGCTTGACGAACAGCACGACACGGACGTCATTGTCGAAATCCTGGCCGATGACGATGGATTCGAGCACCTCGGGCAACTGCTCGACCTGGCGGTAGATTTCCGCCGTGCCGATGCGCACGCCGCCGGGATTGAGCGTGGCGTCCGAGCGGCCGTAAATGACGAAGCCGCCGTGGGACGTCTTCTCGGCGAAATCGCCGTGGCACCAGATGCCCGGAAAGCGCTCGAAATAGGCGGCGCGGTACTTCGCCCCGTCGGGATCGTTCCAGAAGCCCACCGGCATCGAGGGGAAGGGCCGGGTGCACACCAGCTCGCCCTTTTCACCCAACACCGGCTGCGCCTGCTCATCGACGACATCGACCGCCATGCCCAGCCCGGCGCACTGGATCTCGCCGCGCCACACCGGCCCGATCGGGTTGCCGAGCACGAAGCAGGAGACGATGTCGGTGCCGCCGGAAATCGAGGCAAGCTGCAGGTCGGCCTTGATGTCGCGATAGACGTAGTCGAAGCTCTCGGGCGACAGAGGACTGCCGGTCGAGAACATGGCGCGCAAGGCGTCAAGATCGTGCGTCGTGCGCGGCTTGAGCTCGATCTTCGCGCAGGCGTCGATGAACTTGGCCGAGGTGCCGAAGTGGGTCATGCCTTCGGCCTGGGCATAGTCGAACAGCACGCGGCCGCGCCCGACGAAGGGCGAGCCGTCGTAGAGCAGCAGCGTCGCCCCGGACGCCAGGCCGGAAACCAGCCAGTTCCACATCATCCAGCCGCAGGTGGTGAAGTAGAAGAACCGGTCGTCGGGCCTGAGGTCGGCGTGCAGCCGGTGTTCCTTGAGATGCTGCAGCAGCGCGCCGCCGGCGCCGTGCACGATGCACTTGGGCACACCCGTGGTGCCGGACGAGTAGAGGATGTAGAGCGGATGGTCGAAGGGCAGCGGGGCGAAGTCGATCTCCCGCTCGCCGCGCCAGGGCGCGACGAAATCGCCGCGCGTCAGGGCATTCGGGATGCCCGCCAGATCGTGCCCGGTCTCATGCACGTAGGGCGAGACGATGAGCTTGCGCAGCGTCGGCAGTCCCGCGACGATCTCGCGCACCTTGGCGAGCGTATCGATCTGCTTGCCGTTGTAGAAATAGCCGTCGGCCACGAACAGCAGCCTGGGCTGCACCTGGCCGAAGCGGTCGAGCACGCCCTGCACGCCGAAATCGGGCGAGGCGGAAGTGAAGATCGCGCCGAGCGACGACGCGGCCAGCAGCGCGATCAGCGTTTCCGGCAGGTTGGGCATGTAGGCGGCGACCACGTCGCCGGCGCCGATGCCCTCGGCCTTCATCGCCGCCGCCAGGCGCGCGACGCGCAGATAAAGCTCCGCGTGGGTCATGCGGCGGGTGACCTTCTCCTCGCCGCGGAACACCAGCGCGATGCCGTCGTCGCGCCGGCGCAGCAGGTTCTCGGCGTAGTTCAGCCGCGCCTCGGGGAACCAGCGCGCGCCGGGCATGCGGTCACCGTCGAGAAGAATGCGCGCGCCCTTGTGTCCCCGCACCGCCGCGAAGTCCCAGAGCAGCGACCAGAAGTCTTCCGCATGCTCGACCGACCAGCGGTGCAGCGCGCCATAGTCGGTTGCGGCGGGACGGCGGGCGAAAGCGGCGAAGGCGCTCAGGCCGGCGGCGGCGATCCGCTGCGGCGCGGGCGACCACATCGGCGGCCCGGTCATGGGGGTGCAGGCAGCGGATAAACCGGGCGGGTTGGCTGTTCCATGAGCAGCGCGGAGCGAGGATCGAGGATCGAGGCGGCCGATTATAGGCTGCCCGAGTCCCGACGTTGCGGCCGCGGCCGCGCCCATCCGCCGGCATCAAGCTTGTGGTTGAATGCGCCGTCCGCCTTCGTCCCGGCAACCGTTCCCATCCAGCCGCATCGCGCCATGACCGATTTCCGCCTGGCTTTTCACTACGGCCTGACCATCTTTCTCAGCGCCTTTTTGCTGTTCCAGATCCAGCCGATGATCGGCAAGATGATCCTGCCCTGGTTCGGCGGATCCGCGTCGGTCTGGACGATCTGCATGCTGTTCTTCCAGTCGGCCCTGCTGCTGGGCTATTCCTACTCGCACTGGATCGTGCGCTTTCTCGCGCCGCGGCGGCAAAGCCTGCTGCACGGCGCGCTGCTCCTGACCAGCCTGCTGCTGCTGCCGGTCATTCCCGCCGAAGCCTGGAAGCCCGTCGGCGCCGAGGATCCGACCCTGCGCATCCTGGGCCTGCTCGCCGTCACCATCGGTCTGCCCTATTTCGTCCTGTCGACCACCGGCCCGCTGATCCAGGCCTGGTTCGCCCGCGAGCGGTCGGGGCGGGTGCCCTACCGCCTGTTCGCGCTGTCCAACCTGGGTTCCATGCTGGCGCTGCTGGCCTATCCGGTCATCGTCGAGCCGCTGTTGCCGACGCGCTGGCAATCCTGGGTCTGGTCGGGCCTGTTCGCGGTCTTCGTTCTCGCCTGCGGCCTGCTCGCCTGGCGCGGGCGCAACGGCACGCCGATCCGGGCGGAACACCACGAAAGCGGACCGGCGCCCGGCGCAGGAACCCTGGCGCTCTGGGCCGCGCTGGCCGCCTGCCCGTCCATCCTGCTCGTCGCCGATACCAGCTACCTGACCACCCATATCGCGCCGATTCCCTTCCTCTGGGTCGCGCCCCTGGCCCTTTACCTGCTCTCCTTCGTCCTCACCTTCCGGCATCCGCGCTGGTATCGGCGCCGCATCTACCTGCCCCTGCTGGCGCTCGGCCTCGGCATTCTCGCCTGGCTGCCGACCCTGGGCATCGATGAGCTTCCCTTCCTGTTCGCTCTCGCCATCAACCTGGCCTCGTTCTTCGTCGCCTGCATGGTCTGCCACGGCGAGCTGGCGCGCCGGCAGCCGCATCCGAGCCATCTGACCGGCTACTACCTGATGCTGGCGACCGGCGGCGCCGCCGGCGGGGTCTTCGTCGGCCTGGTCGCCCCCCATGTCTTCGACAGCCATTACGAGCTTTCCATCGGCATCGTGCTCACCGGCCTGGTGGTCGCCCTGGCCGTCATTCCGCTGCTGCCGCCCGGTCGCCGCAGCCTGGCCGCGGCGATCGCCCTGGTGTTTCTCGGCGGGCTGGGCGCCGTGCGCTATCTCGACCATGCCGAGGAAAGCGCGGGCGCCCTGGTGCAAAAGCGCAATTTCTACGGCTCGGTCAAGGTGTTCGAGAATCGCGCGGCGGGCTATCGCAGCATGCTGCACGGCCAGATCATCCACGGCCGGCAACACACCCACCCCGACAAACAAGATCGGGCCACGGCCTACTACAGCGAACACTCCGGCGTGGGCCGCGCCCTGCTGGCCAAGGCGGAAGGCGGCCCGCTGCGCGTGGGCGTGATCGGCCTGGGCGTCGGCACGCTTGCGACCTACGGCCGCCCCGGCGACTACTACCGGCTCTACGAGATCGATCCGCAGGTCGTCGCGGTCGCCCGCCAGCACTTCAGCTACCTGTCGCGTACCCGCGCGCAGACCGAGACCGTGCTGGGCGATGCCCGCCTGCAGCTCGAACGGGAAAGCGACCAGCGTTTCGACCTGCTCGTCGTCGATGCTTTTTCCGGCGACTCGGTGCCCATCCACCTGGTCACGCGCGAAGCCTTCGCCCAGTATTTCCGCCACCTGAATCCCGACGGCGTCCTGGCGGTGCACATCACGAATCGTTTTCTCGACCTGCAGCCGGTCATCCGCAGCGCAGCCGACCACTTCGGCTACGCGGCCCGGGTCTTCGACTACGACGGTCGGGCGGCCGAGCTCGACCACCGCTCACGCTGGGCCATCGTCACTCGCGCTACCGCCCTGTTCGACCATGCGCAGCTCGCAGGCAGCCGGGAGATCCCCGTCCGGCCGGGCTTCCGGCCCTGGCGCGACGATTACAGCAGCCTGTTCGCGATCCTGGAGTGACCGGACCTCAGGCCTGGAGATCGGTCTCGCCGCAGTCGGGCAGGATGGCGGCGCGCGCCGCGTTGCGCAGCCTGACCGCCGCATGCCAGTCTTGCCCGTCCGGAACGATCGGCGCGGCCACGCCGACGGCGACCGGGCCGGGGCGCGGCAGCCAGCGTTCCGCGCGCAGCACGGCGCGCGTGCCGGCCAGCGCCACCGGAACCACCGGCAGGCCGTTGCCCGCCGCGGCAAGGAAAGCCCCCATGCGGAACCCGGTCAGCCCGGCCACGCGGGTGAAGGTTCCCTCGGGAAAAACGATCGGGCTGTGGCCCGCGCCGGCCTGAACGCGCAGGCGTTCGGCATCGGCGACGCTGCGCGCCGCGTCGAAGCGCTCGACGAAGTCGCAACCGAGTTGCTTGAGGAAGACGCGGGCGAAAAAGCTGTCGAGCAATTCGCGCTTGGCGACGAAACGCCAGCCGCCGCGCCGCCAGGGCAGGGCCGCGACGACGATGAGGCCGTCGAGGTAGCTCGCATGGTTGGCGACCAGCACGCAGGGGCCCGCCGGCAGCCGCTCGAGGCCGCGCACGGCAAGCCGGATGCCCGCCA
>JAGXSN010000115.1 GCA_018333815.1 Sulfuritalea sp.
GCGCACGGCGCCGACCTGATGAAGATGTACCGGGAGCTGGCGGCGCCCTCGCCGCCGCGCGGCTGAAGCCGGGAATGACCGCCTTCGATTTTTCCCGGCTCGCCGCGCCGGAAACGGAAAACCTGCTCTACGCGATCGACGGCCTGCTCAAGGTGCAGCGCCGCTTCCAGTTCTTCCTGTGGACCCAGGGCGGCCTGCAGTGCCTGATCCCGCACGAAACCCTGGTCTGCGCGCGCGGCGACGTCGCGGCGCGGCGCTTCAGCTGCGAGACCTTCACCGGGCAGAGGCTCGATCCCCGCTTCGGCCCCGGCCTGACCGACCCGGTCGACGGCCTGCTGCCGGTGCTCCACGACCTCTGGCTGGCCGGCCTGACGCGGGCCACCGTCTGCGCCGACCCGCAGAGGGACGCACGGCTGTCGCCCGCCCTGCGCAGCGGACTGGGTCGTCTCGGCGTCGCCCGTTTCGCGCTGCACGGCGTGCGCGCGCAGCGCGGCGAGGCGGGCAGTTTCTACCTGTTCGTCAATGGCGCGAGCGTCCTGGGCGAGCGCGAAGCCTATCTGCTCGACCTGGTGGTGCCGCATCTCCACCTGGCCCTCGGCCGCATCGGCGGCGACGCCTCGATCGAGCAGCAGCCGGTCGAGGTGGCGGCCGGCGGCGTGCTCAGCGAGCGCGAAGTCCAGGTGCTGGAGTGGGTGCGCGCCGGCAAGACCAACCAGGAAATCGCGCAGATCCTCGACATCAGCCCGCTCACCATCAAGAACCACGTGCAAAGCATCCTGCGCAAGCTCAAGGTCACCAACCGCACCCAGGCCGTCGCCCGGGGCATCGCGGCGCGGCTGATCCCCGAGCGCGAGGCCGTCTGACGGCAAAGTCGGCGCCGGCGGGCCGCCCTGAGCGAAGCCGGGGGGAAACGGTGCAGTGCCCGAGGCGCACGAATCGCATGCGGGAGGAAGGCGAATATCAGGGGTGCAGCGTCTTGAGCGCCACATCCGGCGCGCTCCGCACGATCTTGAGCAAGGCGGCAGCGGGGCCGGTCGGATTGCGGCGATGCTGCTCCCAGTTTTGCAGCGTCTTGATGCTGACCTGCATCAACCGGGCAAATTCACTTTGCGACAGCCCGATTTGCTCACGCACCGCCTTCGCGTCGGGCGGCGTTACCTTGATCCGGCGCGAGACCGGCGCTTCCCCGCGAGCAATCGCCTTGGCTTCTTTCAGGCTTTGCACCAAGTCATCGAACAATGCTTGTTCCATCGTCATAGCTCCTTCACAAATTCACGCAGCAATGCTGTTTCCCGGTCGGTGAGATCGTCTTTTTTCGACTTCGGATAGATCAGCAACATGTAAATCTGCCCATCGTCCCGGAGCCAGTAGTAGATCACCCGAACCCCACCGCTCTTGCCGCACCCAGGCAGCGCGTGGCGCAGCTTACGGATTCCACCGCCGCCTTTGATGACGTCGCCCCGTTCCGGGTTCTCCACCAGGACATTCTGAAGGCCGGCGTACTCGTCATCCGTCAGCAAGGCGGTAAGCAGGCGGGTGAATGTCGGGGTCTCGATGAATTCCATGTCCCGCATCATATACGCCATTGGCGGATAAAGCAAGGGCTATGCAGTTGTTTCCCGTCTTGCGATCAAGGCGTCGTTGAGCGCTTTCTTGCGTCCGTCGTCAAAGTCTTGGGCGCGCGACCGGCTCACTAGTCCCATCGGACTAGAAAAAACCGCGCCGGCGCCGGTAAAACTGTAAGACAAGCGCCCTAGAGTGCCTCCCAGGACTCCGGCCACCGGCCCCGCCGACCGGTTCCTGCCCGGCAACCCCCCCGGCAACTTCCAGCAACCGCCGCTTCAACTTCTTCAACTTCTGCTTCGACCTCTTTTAGGAGAACCCGATGAAACTGAAACTGAAACTGATGGCCGCCGCCGTCGCCCTTGCCGCCTCCGCCGGCGCCGCCAACGCCAACATCGTGACCGGCGCCAGCGGCAACAGCGAGCTGGTGCTGTTCGCCTTCGACGTCCCCACCAACGCCACGTCCATGTGGGACCTGGGCGTGTTCATGGACCACTTCCTGACCACCACCCCCGCGGTGAATAACCCCGGCGCCCAGATCCAGTGGAACCTCAACACCGGGGCCATCAGCGCCAACGCCTTCGCCGCCGGCTATGCCGGCGCGACCGGCGCGACCGCCGCCGACTACGGCGGCGGCACGGCCCTGTCCCAGATCGCCGCCTATGGTGCCGCCAACGTGCGCTGGGGCGTCATCGCGCTGGACAGCCTCAACCCGATGCGCTTCCTCACCACCTCCTGGTTCGACTACGAGACTGTGGCGACCACCGACCCCACCAACATCACCGCCTTCAGCCTGTCGAACAACTTCCTCGCCGCCCACAACCTGCTCGGCAACCACTCTGGCGTCGCCCATGGCGCCAGCCACGCCACCACCGGCAACGGCCGGCAGGACCAAGGCTTCGGCGCCGAGGACTGGTTGGGGAAAATGGCGGTCACCGCGACCGGCGCGGTGGGCGAGCAGCTCAGCTTCTACTCCCTGGCTACCACACCTGCCGGCGGTGCGGACTACCGGCAGCATGGCGCCGGCCCGGGCTTCCACGGCCAGTGGGGCTTCGACATGGCCGGCGGCACGCTGACCTACGCGGTGCCGATCCCCGAGCCTTCCGAGTATGCCCTGATGCTGGCCGGCCTCGGCATGCTGGGCTTCATGGTGCGCCGCCGCATGCGCCAGCAATGAGCGGCAGACCCCGCCCATAGTCGTCACCCTTGCCCGGCGGCGTCCGCCGCCGGGCGAACCGCTCCAGGAGAATCAAAATGCAAATGAAACAGATCGCCCTCGCCGTGGCCGCCGCCGCGGCGTCCCTGTCGGCCCAGACCTCGGTTCATGCCTCGCTCACCCCCGCCCAGGCGGACGCCGCCATCGGCGCCGGCCGCGTGGTGTATAACGCCGGCGCCTCGGCCCCGACCAACATCACCTACGAAGCCTTCATCCGCATGTGCCAGGACGGCACCGCGGCCGTGTTCACCCACGCCAACCTCGGCGCCCACGCCACGCCGGGCGATGCGGTCCTCGGCAACAACCTGGCCTATGCCTGCAAGCTCCGGACCGACCTGACGGGCCTGCCGACGGGGTGGGGCGGCAACGACATGGTGTTCGTCACCAGCGTGGAGGGCGGCTCGATCAACTCGGTGGTGGGCATGAGCACGAACGCCGCCCAGCAGGTGAACTTCCTCAACAACTTCGGCGCCACCACCACCTGCGTCAATTCCGGCTTCACCACGACCGACGGCCGCGCCCTGCCGATCTGGAGAAGCTGCGGCAGGGGCAAGCTCCGCGCCCACGGCGGCTTCTCCGACGTGGAACGCCAGCTGTGGAACAACAACTTCACCGCCGACCCGGCCGCTTCGGACTACGTGGCGCCGCCCGCCGGCGTGACCCTGTCCCAGGTGAGCGCCACCGCGGTGAACGCCTACCAGCCCTTCGCCCTCGCCGTCAGCAACGCCCTCTACGAGGCCCTGCAGACGGCCCAGGGCATCCCCGGCAGCACGCGCTACTACGACCTCAACCGCGACGGCGACTTCGCCGACCTCGGCGAGACCGTGCTCTGCCTGCTGGGCAATGCCTCCCCCGCCTGCCAGCCCAACATCACCAAACGCCAGTATGCCTCCATCACCAACAACAACCCGGCCTCGCCGACCAAGACCGACTGGGCCTGGCTGGTGGGCACGCCGGGCATCGGCCAGAAGGTGAACCTGTGCCGCCGCGCCGACACCTCCGGCACGCAGAAGAGCAGCGAGATGTATTTCCTCGGCAACCCGGTGCTTCGCTGGGCTGACCGGGCAGGTGCGCGCCCGGCGGCCAACAGTGTCGATTCCACCGCCAGCTTCAACGTGTTCGAAGGCTCGGGCACCGGCAACGCCAAGGAGTGTCTGTCCGGCGTGGATCTGAACAACAACGGCACGGTGGATGGCGGCACCACGCCGGCCAGCTGGTCGATCGGCGTGCTCTCGGCCGAGAACACCTGGGGCCCGGGCGAGACCTGGAAGTATGTCAAGCTCGACGGCGTGGCGGTCAACGAGGACAGCCTGCACGTGCAGAGCTCCTGCCGGGGCGCTTACGACTTCGCCATGCAGCTGATCCTGCACCGCAATACCGCCGGCGGGGTCACCCCGGCGGCGGTGAATACCTTCTACACCAAGTTGGTGGGCGACATGGCCTCGCTCTCGCTGCCGGCCATCACCGGCATCTGGCGCGGCGCCGACACCGCCTGCTTCGGCGGCAAGGGCGGCAACAACGCCCAGGTCTTCACGAGGTAAGCGTTCGAGGTAAGCGTTCGAGGTAAGCCTTCGTTTCGGGCAGCACCCCGACAACCCCGGCTCCGGCCGGGGTTGTCGCGCTTTCCGGGCGGCGCCGATGCTTGTAACAGCCCCGTAATGCCGGATCGCCAGGATGAGGGTCTTGCCGGGGACGAAAGACGAGAACACAACGATGAATCGACTTTTCTGCCTGCCGGCGCTCGCCGCGGGCCTGCTGGCGGCGGGCCCGGCCGCGGCCGGGCCCGCCTTCGACATCCTCGAATACC
>JAGXSN010000116.1 GCA_018333815.1 Sulfuritalea sp.
GAGTGGATTCCGCCCGCCGTGTTCGTGCCGATCGCCGAGAACACCGGGCTGATCGCCGCGCTGGGCCGACTCGTCTGGCGCCGGGCGGTGGCCGCGCTGGCGCGCTGGCGGGCGGACGGCCATTCGCTGCGGCTGGCGGTGAACCTGTCGAAACGCCAGTTGATCGCGCGCGGACTGGCCGATGACTTGCGGGCCCAGGCGCAAGCGTCCGGCTTGTCCCCCGGCGACTTCGTTCTGGAAGTGACCGAAAGCGTGGCGATGAACGATACGACGATGCACAAACAACTCGTCGATCTCCACGCCGCCGGCTTTGCCCTGGCGCTCGACGATTTCGGCACGGGCTTTTCCTCGTTGTCGCATCTGCACAGCCTGCCGCTCGACGAGGTCAAGATCGACATGTCCTTCGTGCGGCGGATCGGCACCCCCGAAGGCCATGCCATGGTGAAAACGGTCATCGCCATCGCCGGCGCCCTGAAGCTCGCCACCATCGCCGAAGGCGTCGAAGATGCGGCGACCGCCGCCGCGCTCGTGGCGCTGGGCGTCGACCGGCTACAGGGCTATCACTTCGCGCGCCCGCTGCCCGCCGAGGAGTTCGAGCGGCATTGGTTGGCGGCGGATCGGCCTCGCGCGGGACGGTCGCCGTCGCCAGGCACGCTCGGTCCCTCGTCCGGCAGCGTGCACTGAATCAGTCCCCCTCCCAGTCGTGGGTGTGCAGATGCGTGTGCAGCGCGTCGCCGTGGCGGTGCCGGTGACGATGGGCCAGCCCTGTCTCCTCGAGCAGTCCCGGATGCCTGAGGGCCGAAGACACCGGCCCGTCGTAGAGCAGGCGTCCGAGTGCGTCCATCGCCAGGCAGCGGCTGCCCAGTTCGGCGGCCAGCGAAAGGTTGTGGGTGGCCGTCACCACCGTGGTCGGGGTATCGAGGAGGGTGTCGATGAGCCAGCCCACCGTCGCCGGATCGAGGCTGGCCGAGGGCTCGTCGAGCAGCAGCAGCTTCGGTTCGAGGGCGAGCACGCAGGCCAGGGCCAGCTTCTGCTTCTGCCCGCCCGACAACAGGAAGGGCGGCTGGTCGAGCAATGACGTGAGCCCGAGCGCCGCGGCCCAGTGCGCGACGCGCGCGTCGGCGTCGGGCAATTCCAGCTGGCGCGGGCCGTAGGCGATTTCCTCGCGCACCGTCGGGTTGAACAGCATCGCTTCGGGATGCTGGAACAGCAGCGCGCAGTCCTGCCGGAACGCGCGGCCTTTGGGTTCGGCATTGCGATAACTGATGCTGCCGGATTGCGGAACCGCCAAGCCGTTCATCAATTTCAGCAGCGTCGACTTGCCGCAGCCGTTGGCGCCGAGGATGACCACCTTGTCGCCCTCCCGAATCCTGAGCGAGAGCTCCGCGATGACCGGTTTCTCGGCATCCCAGCCGAAGCGGACGCGGTCGAGTTCAAGCATCGAAGCTACCTCTCGAACGCATTGCCAGCGCGACCTCGGTCGATTGCGCCTGCGCCTTGTCGAGCAGCGCGATGGCCTGCGCGCCGGCATGGCGGCGGCGGTCGAGCAGGCGCGGCTTGATGATGGAGCGGCTGGCGAAGGCATGGCGGAAATCGCGGATCAGGCGCTCGAAGGCGCGTGCCTGTCCGAGCGCGAGGGTGGCGACCAGCGTCGCCGTCGGCCAGCCATGCAGCGCGGCGAGCAGGTTCACGCGCGCGACGAACCAGAAGCCCAGATACGCCATCAGCAGCACGCGCAGGTTGGCGAGCAGCAGCCAGCCGGTGTCGATGCGGCCCTGCCACAGGCCGACGAGCACGACGCCGAGGCTGACCGAGAGATTGAAGGCGAGGATCGCCAGCAGGCTGCGCCTGAGGATGCGCCAGCGCCCGGTGCCGGCCAGCGCCAGCGCGATCAGCAGGCCGAGCGCGAGCAGCGCCGGATCATGCACGAAAGTCGGCGCTGGCAGGACGGCAAGGTAGAGGTAGAGGGCGTGGCGGTGGTGCATGGACAGCGTAAGCCCAAGGGTCGGAGCGGCAACCTATCGAACTCTCGTCGCGCGGCAGACGATTCATGCGAACAGCGTAATCCCGTAATGTCGTGCCG
This sequence comes from Sulfuritalea sp., assembly GCA_018333815.1. Lineage (GTDB taxonomy): Bacteria > Pseudomonadota > Gammaproteobacteria > Burkholderiales > Rhodocyclaceae > Sulfuricystis. The sequence continues at coordinate 2,084 of JAGXSN010000116.1, forward strand.
CATCCGCCTGTCGTCGGTCGAGCGTAAACAGGCTTGCGCGCAGCCGACGGGTGATGGCGAGATGGAGGGCGTCGCCGGCGCGCAGAGCGAGAGACGGCGCATCGAGCAGCACGGCAGCGGTGCGGTAATCGCCCGGATCGGTTTCGAACTGTGTCGCGCTGTCGGCGACAAATCGATGAAATGCCGCCAAGGCAGCGGCGCGTCCGCTTGAAGAGGTTTGGCCGGTGCGCTCCTTGAGTGCACCGACGCCGGCCATTTCCGTCAGCGTCCATGCGGAAACGGCAAACGCATCCTTGGCTGTTTCGAGCCGGGTAAGCAGCTCGACTGCATTGGGTTCACGAAAGAACAGCGCACCGAGTACGGAGGTGTCGAGGTAAATCACAGCCGGTCAGTCTCGCGCATTTCCTCGACGGTCATGCTGACGGCGCTGGGCGCAGCCTCGACGTAGGTGCGCAAGGCACAGAGATCGAAAGGCTGGGGGTTGATTGGCGGCAAGATGCGTGCAACCGCTTGGCCACGGCGGGTCACCACGATTTCTTCACCGTCCGCAACGGCGGACAATAACGCGGAGAAATGCGCCTTGGCTTCAACGACAGTGCTGGTTTTCATCGCGGTGGCCTGTTTGATATGGTCAGATAATCCTAGCATCAAATAGCGAAAAGGTCATCTTATCCATCTTCGCGCTTTGGCGTAGCGCCACACCAGCAGCGTCAGCGCGGCTTCGCCGATGCCGATGAGGGCGTGGGGGAGCAGGATGGCCGGCAGCGTGATCGCCGGGCCGAAGGGGAAGAACAGCGGCGTGCCGTCGGGCCGGGCCGCGATGGCGGGTTGCAGGCCCAGCACCAGAGCGATGATCGTGCCGGAGAGCATCACCGCCGTCCAGGCCGCCAGCATTACCGCGAGCGGCTCGTTGAGTCGCCGCAGCAGACGGAAGACGCCCGCGGCGCCGGCTGCACCGGCCAGGCCCACGGCGAGCGCATTGACCGGCCAGGCGGTGATTCCGCCCGCGCCGAACAGCAGGGCTTGCAGGATGAGGATGCCCGACGAGGCCAGGAAGGCCAGGCGCACGCCGAAGAGCAGGGCGAGCAGGGCCACGCCCAGTGCATGGCCGCTCGTGCCGCCGGGCAGCGGCAGCATGACCAGGCCCAGGCCGTAGGCCAGCGCCATCATCGTGGCCAGGCGCGGCACGAGGGTCTCGGTAAGCCGCTCGCGCAGGCCGCGCGCCGCCCATGTCCAGGCCGCGGCGGCGAGCGCGGCGGCGGGCAGATAAGTTTGCGGAGAGAGGAAGCCGTCGGGAACGTGCATTCGTGCGTCGGCCCGTCAGCGCCCGCGCCGGGTTCCCCAGAGCTGGTAGAGCCCGAAGCCGCCGAAGATGAGCGAGAAGCCGAAGAGGGCGAGAGAGGCCCGGCTCGGGCCCGAAGCGGCAGCGGGCGGCGACGCGTCGGTCGGGCCGGTCGGCGCGGGCGCGGCCGGCAGGGAGGGAGGGGAAGGCGCGGCGGGCGTGGCAAATTCGAGAGCGACGCCGTGGCCGTGACGGGCGTGGGTGGCGAGCCGCCAGCGCTTGGCATCGCCGGGGAGAAAGACGATCCGTCCGGCCGAGTCGGTGCGCCCGCTCAGGGTCGGGTTTGCCGCGCCGTCGGCGTAGAGGCGGTAACGCTCGTCGGCGAAGGGCTTACCATTGCTGTAAGTCAGCGCGATGACGATGGCGCGATCGAGACGCTCGCCAATGTGGTGGTGGACGGCGTGGCCGAAGGCGGGCAGGGCGAACAGGGCGAGGAGGAGGGAAAACAGGCGGCGCATGGCGCGGGCGATCATAACCCACGCCGTCCGGTGCGGCGCTTCCTGCCGGCGGG
>JAGXSN010000117.1 GCA_018333815.1 Sulfuritalea sp.
CCCGTCGCGGCCTTCACCAGCGGCGGGCCGCCGAGGAAGATCGTGCCCTGGTTCCTGACGATGACCGACTCGTCCGACATCGCCGGCACATAGGCGCCGCCGGCCGTGCAGGAGCCCATCACCACGGCGATCTGCGGGATGCCCTGCGCGGAGAGATTGGCCTGGTTGAAGAAGATGCGGCCGAAGTGTTCCTTGTCGGGGAAAACCTCGTCCTGCAGCGGCAGGAAGGCGCCGCCCGAATCGACGAGATAGAGGCAGGGCAGGCGATTCTCGCGCGCGATCTCCTGCGCGCGCAGGTGCTTCTTCACGGTCAGCGGGTAATAGGCGCCGCCCTTCACCGTCGCGTCGTTGGCGACGATCATGCATTCGACGCCGGAGACGCGGCCGATGCCGGCGACGACGCCGGCAGCGGGCACCTCGTTGGCAGATGAGTCCTCATACATGTCCCAGGCGGCCAGCTGCGCGATCTCGAGGAAGCCGGCGCCGGGATCGAGCAGGCCGTCGATCCGGTCGCGCGCCAGCAGCTTGCCGCGGGCCAGATGCCTCTGGCGCGCCTCCTCGCTGCCGCCGCGGGCAACTTGCGCCGATTTCTCGCGCAGGTCGGCGACCAGCGCCTGCAGCGCCGTCGCGTTGGCCTTGAACTCCGCCGACCGCGGGTTGAGATTCGATTTGATGACCGCCACCGCAATACCCCCTTCAATGCTTCGTCAAACCGCAGCCAAACTCGTGCGCCGTCTGTTGCAGCGCCTTGTCCAGCGTCCATAGTTGCAGGCGATCGATCAGCGCGGCCGCCAGCAGATGGCTATCGAAGTAGCCGAGTCCGCGACCGGCCAGGCGGCGCTCGGCGATCAGGTGCATCACCTCGTCGTGACTGGCCACGGTGCAGCGGCGCATCCAGCCCATCGTCGCCAGCTTCTCGCGGCTCAAGCCTCCCAGGCAGAGCTCGCCGACGACATGGTCGTGAAGCACGATATCACCCGCGGCCAGGAAGCCGCTCATGTGCGGATCGCCATGCCGCAAATGATCGACCCAGACCGAGGTGTCGGCGAGAATTTTCATGGCTTCAGCTTGTTAAGCTTGTCGCGCTGTCGCGTGCTGTCGTATGTGTACTCGGGTTCGGCGACGCGCCGCGCCGCGCCGCGCCGACGCGGTGGCGCCACGACACCGGGTTCCGACCCTGCGAGCGAAGCCAAGCGCTGGGAGGCGAGGCGATGACGCATTTCCAGCAAGGCTTCGCGCAGCAGTTGGGAGCGGTCGCGAATGCCGCTAAGTTGTTCGACATCGGCAAGCAGATCGTCATCCAGGGTGACAGTGGTTCTCATCGCAGGCTCCGAACGAGGAAATAGAACATCAATAATAGCACCAGATGATGCAGATTATGATGCATCGACAACGGCGCGCGCGATGACGAGACGCTGGATGTCCGACGCGCCCTCGTAGATCTGGCAGACGCGCACGTCGCGGTAGATGCGCTCGACCGGGAAATCGCTGACGTAGCCGTAGCCGCCGTGGATCTGGATCGCGTCCGAGCAGACCTTTTCCGCCATCTCCGAGGCGAACAGCTTGGCCATGCTCGCCTCCTTGAGGCCGGGCTGGCCGGCGCTGCGCAGGCTCGCGGCGTGCCAGACCATCTGGCGCGCCACTTCGACCTGCGTCGCCATGTCGGCAAGGCGGAAACTCACGGCCTGATGTTCGACGATGGGTTTGCCGAAGGCCTCGCGTTCCCTGGCGTAAGCGACGGCTGCCTCCAGCGCGCTCCTGGCCATGCCGACCGACTGCGCGGCGATGCCGATGCGGCCGGCTTCGAGGTTCGACAGCGCGATCCGGTAGCCGTCACCCTCGGCGCCGAGCAGGCAGTCGGCGGGAATGCGGCAATTCTCGAACAGGATCTGCGCGGTATCCGATGCCTTCTGGCCGAGCTTCTCCTCGATGCGCGCGACGACATAGCCCGGGGTGTCGGTCGGTACGCAGAAGCAGGAGATGCCCTTGCGCCCGGCAGCGGGATCGGTCACGGCGAAGACGATGGCGATCCGGGCATGCTTGCCCGAAGTGATGAACTGCTTGACGCCGTTGAGCACCCACGTATCGCCCTCCTTCACTGCCCGCGTCTTGATCGCCGCGGCGTCGGAGCCGACGTGCGGCTCGGTGAGGCAGAAGCAGCCGAGCAGTTCGCCCGTCGCCGCGCCGCGCAGCCAGCGCGCCTTCTGCGCATCGCTGCCGTAGCGGTTCAGGATGCCGCAGACCAGCGAGTTCTGCACCGACAGGATCGTCGAGGTCGCGCCGTCGCCGGCGGCGATTTCCTCGATGGCGATGGCCAGCGAGACATAGTCGAGGCCGGGGCCGCCCCATTCCTCAGGCACCGCCATGCCCCAGACGCCGAGCGCCGCGAGTTCCTGCAGGGCCGCGGCGGGAAACCGGTGTTCCCGGTCCCATTGCGCGGCGTTCGGCACCAGTCGTTCGCGCGCGAATTCGCGCAGGGTGTCGCGGATCATCCGCTGGTCGTCGTTCAACATCATGCCGCTGCCTCCTTCAGTTGCCTGGCCGGCCGCTGGAGCAGCAGCACGCCCGCGATCACCAGTGCGCCGCCGATCAGTGCCGACAGGTCGATCCGCTCGCCGAGCAGCAGCGCACCCTGCAGCACCGCGGCCACCGGCACGAGGTTGATGAAGATCGAGGCGCGCTGCGCGCCGATCTTCTGCACCGCGGCGGAAAACCAGGTGAAGCCCAACGTCGTGCCGAGCAGGCCGAGAAACAAGATTGCGCCCCAGGACGCAGGAGAATAGTGCGGCGCCAGTTGCGCCGGATTGTCGAACAGCGCGGTTGCCAGCAGCATCAGGAAGCCCGCGCAGCTCGCGTAAGCTGTCATCACCAACGCGCCGAGCTTGCGCTGCGCCAGCGACTGGGTGCCGAGCCGGCCGATCAAGGTGTAGATCGACCACATCAGCGCGCAACCGAGGATCAGCAGCTCGCCTGGGCCGACGCGCCCGACGAAGGGCGTGAAAGGATTCCCCTGGCCGATCACGGTGAGGCAGCCGAAGAAGGCGAGCACGCTGCCGATCGCCTTCTGCACGTTCATGCCCTCGCGCAGCAGCCAGGCCGCCGCCAGCAGCGTGATCACCGGCGTGATCGCCACGACCAGCGCGCCGCGCCCGGCCGTGATGTGCTGCATGCCGTAGAGGAAGAACAGGTTGTAGAGGAAGATGCCGCTGGCGCCGAGGCCGATCACCAGCAGCAGCTCCTTGCGATAGAGTCCGGGCAGCCTGCCGTAGCGCCAGACGACCAGCAGCAGCAGGCTCGCCGCCGCGAAGAAGAAGCGCCAGACGGCGACGCCGAGGGGCGCGACTTCCTGCACCGCATAGCGCGCGGCGACCCAGGTGCCGCCCCAGATCACCGCCGTGATTACCAGCTTGAGATAGGTTGTGAACAAACGGCCCTCAGAGCAGTTCGACCGCCATGGCCGTCGCTTCGCCGCCGCCGATGCAGAGGCTGGCGACGCCACGCTTCTTGCCGTGTTTCTTCAGCGCGCCGAGCAGCGTGACGACGATGCGCGCGCCCGAGGCGCCGATCGGGTGGCCGAGGGCGCAGGCGCCGCCGTGCACGTTCACCTTGTCGTGGGGCAAGTTCAGCTCCTTCATCGCCGCCATGGCGACGACGGCGAAGGCCTCGTTGATCTCGTAAAGGTCCACGCTGTCGGCGGTCCAGCCGGTCTGCGCGAACAGCTTCTGCATCGCGCCGACCGGGGCGGTGGTGAACCAGGCCGGTTCCTGCGCGTGCGTCGCGTAGCCGACGATGCGCGCAACGGGCTTGAGGCCGCGTTTGGCGGCATCGGATTCGCGCATCAGCACCAGCGCAGCGGCGCCGTCGGAGATCGACGATGAGTTGGCCGGCGTCACCGTGCCGTCCTTCTTGAACGCGGGGCGCAGCGTCGGGATCTTGTCGAGTTGGGCCTTGCCCGGCTGCTCGTCGAGCTTGATCGTCACGTCGCCCTTCCTGCCGGCGATCGTCACCGGCGCGATTTCCCAGTCGAAGCTGCCATCCTGTCCGGCCTGCTGGGCGCGCTGGGTCGAGGCGATGGCGAAGTCGTCCTGATCCTGGCGCGTGAAGCCGTAATGGGCGACGCAATCCTCGGCGAAGGCGCCCATCAGGCGGCCCTTCGTCTCGGCGCCGTAATGGTCCTCGAGGCCGTCGAAGAACATGTGGTCGATGAGCTGGCCGTGGCCGAGCCGGTAGCCGCCGCGCGCCTTCGGCAGCAGGTAGGGCGCGTTGGTCATCGACTCCATGCCGCCGGCGACAATCACGTCCTGGCTGCCGGCCTTCAGGGCATCGCAGGCGATCATGGCGGCCTTCATCGCCGAGCCGCAGACCTTGTGCACCGTGGTGCAGCCGGCGGCCGGCGGCAGCCCCGCCTGCAATGCCGCCTGACGAGCGGGCGCCTGGCCCTGGCCAGCCTGCAGCACGTTGCCGAACACGACTTCCTGTACATCCGTCGCCTGCAATCCGGAACGCTCGGCGGCCGCCTTGATGGCGACCGCCCCGAGGTTGGCGGCGGTCAATGTGGCGAAGTCGCCCTGAAAGGCGCCCATCGGCGTACGGGCAGCGCCCACGATCACGATCGGGTCACTCATCATTTTGTCTCCTGAAACAGTTCCCGGCCGATCAGCATGCGGCGGATCTCGCTCGTGCCGGCGCCGATCTCGTAGAGCTTGGCGTCGCGCCACAGCCGGCCGGCCGGATATTCGTTGATGTAGCCGTTGCCGCCGAGCGTCTGGATCGCCTCCCCGGCCATCCAGGTCGCCTTCTCGGCGGAATAGAGAATCGCGCCGGCGGCGTCCTTGCGCAGGCTGCGCGCATGGTCGGCGCTGTCGCAGGCGCGTCCAACCGCATAGACGTAGGCGCGCGTCGCCTGCCAGGTCGAGTACATGTCGGCGACCTTGCCCTGCATGAGCTGGAACTCGCCGATCGGCGTGCCGAACTGCTCGCGCTCGTGCAGGTAGGGAATCACCACGTCCATGCAGGCCGCCATGATGCCCAGCGGTCCGCCGGACAGCACCGCGCGCTCGTAATCGAGGCCGGACATCAGCACCTTCACGCCATTGCCGATGCCGCCCAGTACGTTCTCCTCCGGGATTTCGCAGTCGTCGAAGAACAGCGGATACGTGTTCGAGCCGCGCATGCCCAGCTTGTCGAGATGCGAGCCGCAGGAAAACCCTTGGTAGCCCTTTTCGACGATGAAGGCGGTGATTCCCTTCGTCCCCGCCATCGGATCGGTCTTGGCATAAACGACCAGCGTATCCGCATCGCCGCCATTGGTAATCCACATCTTGCTGCCGTTGAGCACGTAGCGGTCGCCCTTCTTTTCGGCCTTGAGCTTCATCGAGACGACGTCGGAGCCGGCGTTCGGTTCGGACATTGCCAGCGCCCCGACCTGCGTGCCGTCGATCAGTCCGGGCAGGTACTTCGCCTTCTGCGCGGTCGTGCCGTTGCGGCGGATCTGATTGACGCAGAGGTTCGAGTGCGCGCCGTAGGACAGACCCACCGAGGCCGAGGCGCGCGAGATTTCCTCCATCGCGATGATGTGGGCGAGGTAGCCCATGCCCGTGCCGCCATCCTCCTCGGGCACCGTCATGCCGAGCAGGCCGAGAGCGCCGAACTTCTTCCAGAGGTCGGCGGGGAATTCGTTGTCGCGGTCGATCTGCGCGGCGCGCGGCGCGATCTCGTCGGCGGCAAAGTCGCGCACCGTGTCGCGCAGCATGTCGATCTCTTCGCCGAGCTGGAAATTCAGTCCGATCATTTCGTTTTCTCCGCTTCCGGTTTGTCATGCATGGTCATCAGGGTCTGCTGCATCATCGCGCAGTGCGTCGCCTTGCCGTGCTTCACCACCCAGGCATCGCCGCGCGTGATGACGAGGTTGCGGCCGGGCTTCGCCACCTCGCCGGTGGCGATCAGCAACTCGCCGTCGGCCGGCGCCAGCAGGTTGATCTTGAACTCGACCGAGAGCACCGAGGTGTTCTGCGCCATCAGAGAAAACCCTGCGTAGCCGGCCGCGCTGTCGACGATCGTCGAGGTCACGCCGGCATGGAAGAAGCCGTGCTGCTGCGACAGGTCGGGCCGGTAGGGCAGATGGATTTCGCAGCCGCCGGGCCAGACATCCGCCAGCGTGGCGCCCAGCAGGCCCATCACCCCCTGCTTCGTGAAACTCTCGCGCACCTTGTCGCTCCAGTGCGGATCGCGGGGTTCGAATTTCGACTTGCCGCGCGGTATGCCGTAACTCATTGGACCTCCATGATAGTTTCGGCCGATTGTATGTTGACGTTTACGTTAACGTCAAACTGTCGCTTTTCCGTTTCGCAGCAGATCGCGGCATTGCTTTTCCAGGGCGTCCAGTTCGCCGAGAACGGCCTCGATGTCTTCGCGCTGCTGCTCCAGTCGGGCGCGCCGGACGGCGAGCACTTCGATCAACCTGGCGAGTTGCGAGGACTCCGGCGCGGTGTCGTACATGTCGATCAGCTCGCGGATCTCGGCGAGCGAGAGGCCCAGGCGCTTGCCGCGCAGGGTCAGCTTGAGACGCGTGCGGTCGCGCTTGGTGTAGACGCGCTGCACGCCGGCGCGCGCCGGCGTGATCAGGCCCTGTTCCTCGTAATGGCGGATGGCGCGCGGCGTCAGGTCGAACTCGCGCGCCAGCTCGGCGATGCTGTAGGTGGCTTCGTTTTTCGCGGAGGCGGAGGACATTTTGCTGCGGTGCACCAATAGCGCCGGATTCAGATAAACTACCCGGCACAACTCGATAAGATGCCGCAGTTAAACAGATTTCCGACCACCGGGCAACGCTCCGCCATCCACCGCATGCCGATCGACTACCCCTTCGACACCCCGCCGGAAACCGGCACAACCCGCCCGGTCGCGCCCGGCGTGCACTGGCTGCGCATGCCCCTGCCTTTCGCGCTCGACCACATCAACCTGTGGCTGCTGGAAGACGGGGAGGGATTCACCGCCGTCGACACCGGCATCGCGATGGATGCGGTCAAGCAGGCCTGGAAGTCGGCGCTGGCGGGACGGCGCTTGCGGCGCCAAATCGTCACGCATTTCCACCCGGACCACCTCGGCCTCGCCGGCTGGCTGGCAGCCGAATATGGCGCACCGCTGTGGATGACGCAGGGCGAATACCTGACCGCCCAAGTCATCGCGGCCGGACTCGCGCCCTTCGACATCCCCTCGATGGTGGCGCTGTTCGCACGCCACGGCCTCGATGCGAAACGCTGCGCCGCCCTGGAGGCGCGCGGCAACGCCTACCGGCGCGGCGTGCCGGTCATTCCCGCCAGCTTCCATCCGCTCTTCGAAGGCGACCTGCTGCGCATCGGCGCGCATGAATGGGAAGTGATCGTCGGCCACGGCCATGCGCCCGAGCATGCGAGCCTCTTCTGTGCCGAACTAAAAGCGCTGATCGCCGGCGACATGCTGCTGCCGCGCATCTCGACCAACGTCAGCACCTACGCCGCCGCGCCGGAACTCGACACCCTGCAGCTCTATCTGGATTCGATCGACCGCCTGACCGCATTGCCGGAAGACACGCTGGTTTTGCCTTCGCACGGCCGCCCGTTCCGCGGCATCCGGGCGCGCGTCGCCGACCTGCACGCCCATCACGAGGCGCGCTGCGCCGACCTGCTCGCCGCCTGCGCGGATGGGCCGCGCAGCGCCGGCGACCTGCTCGAGGTGCTGTTCGGCCGGCCGATCGACGATCCGCACCAAACCCTGTTCGCCATGGGCGAGGCCATCGCCCACCTGAATTACCTCGAGCACAAAAACCGCCTGAAACGCCGCAGCGAGAACGGCGCCATCCACTATGCTGCAACCCCTTGACCCGGAGTGAGAGACCATGACACAAGAAACCGCCAAAGAAAATGTGAATCCCGCCCTGCCCGATCCGCAGGAAGTCGCCAAGACCTACGCCGAGGTCGCGCAACGCGCCTCGAAGCTGCTCACCGAACACATGAAGCGCCAGGTCGCCAAGGGCGTCACCCCGCCGCAGGACGAACTCGGCATCGCGCAGGCCTTCATGGACATGATGGCGAAGATGCTCGCCAACCCCTACCAGCTGGCCCAGGCGCAGATGAACCTCGTCTGGGACTACTTCTCGCTCTGGCAGCATTCGACGCTGCGCTTCATGGGCATGCACACTCCGCCGGTCGCCGCGCCGGCCAAGGGCGACAAGCGCTTCAAGGACGAGCAGTGGGAAGAGCACTTCCTGTTCGACTTCATCAAGCAGAGCTACCTGATCACCGCGCGCCATATCCATGATTCGGTGAGCGGCGTGAAGGGCCTCGACGACCACACGCAGGACAAGGTGAATTTCTTCACGCGCCAGTTCATCGACGCGATGTCGCCCTCCAACTTCGTGCATACCAACCCCGAGGTCTTCCGCGAGACGGTTCAGACCCATGGTCAAAATCTGCTCAAGGGTTTCAACAACCTGCTGCGCGACATCGAGGACGGCGACGGCCAGCTGCGCGTCAGGATGACCGACACCGCCGCCTTCGAACTCGGCAAGAACGTCGCCACCACGCCCGGCAAGGTGGTCTTCCAGAACGACCTGATCCAGCTGCTGCAATTCACGCCGACGACGAAGACGAACTTCAAGCGGCCGCTGCTGATCGTGCCGCCCTGGATCAACAAGTATTACATCCTCGACCTGCGCGAGAAGAATTCCTGCATCAAGTGGGCCGTCGACCAGGGCCACAGCGTGTTCTGCATCTCCTGGGTCAACCCGGACGAAAAGCTCGCGCAGAAGACCTTCGAGGACTACGTCTTCGAAGGCACGCTGACCGCCATCGACCAGGTCTGCGCCCAGACCGGCGAAAAGGAGATCAACGCCGTCGGCTACTGCCTCGGCGGCACGCTGCTCGGCGCCACGGCCGCCTACCTCGCCGCCAAGAAGCCCAAAGCAACAGACCCGCGTCTCGCCTCCGTGACCTTCTTCACGACGATGCTCGACTTCTCGATCCCCGGCGAGCTGGGCGTCTTCATCGACGAGCAGCAGGTTGCCAGCCTCGAGAAGAAGATGAGCGAGCGCGGCTACCTCGAAGGCAGCGAGATGGCCGGCACCTTCAACATGCTGCGCGCCAACGACCTGATCTGGTCCTTCGTCGTCAACAACTACCTGATGGGCAAGGATCCCTTCCCCTTCGACCTGCTCTACTGGAACTCCGACTCGACGCGCATGCCGGCGGCGATGCACAGCTTCTACCTGCGCAACATGTACATGAAGAACCTGCTCAAGGAGCCGGGCGGCATCATGATCGGCAACGTCGAGGTCGACCTCGCCAAGGTCAAGATTCCCGCCTACTTCATCAGCACCATCGAGGACCACATCGCCCCCTGGCAGAGCACCTACCTCGGCGCACGGCTGTTTTCCGGCCCGACGCGCTTCGTGCTCGGCGGCTCCGGCCACATCGCCGGCATCGTCAATCCGCCGGCCGCCAACAAATACGGCTACTGGATCAACCCGGCCAAGACCCTGCCCGAGTCCCCCGAGGCCTTCTTCGCGGGCGCCCGGCAGAACCCCGGTTCGTGGTGGACCGACTGGCAGGCCTGGCTGATGGCGCTGGACGACGCCAGCGTGCCGGCGCGCGATCCGGTCAAGGGCAAGCTCGGCGTGCTGGAAGACGCGCCCGGTTCCTATGTGAAGTTCCGTCTGGACCAGCAGCAAAGGTTTTGAAGGGACGAAGCGGCGACGGCGGACCCACGGCACCGGCAACAATTGCCGGCGTCCCTGCCGCTGATCCTGCTTTTGGCTAAATCCGATCGAATTTCGGCCTGGCAGGGAAGTTGCTGCGCAGGCCCCCGTGACCGCCCAGACCGCCCACGCATTTGCCGCATCCTTCGGCATGACCTATGCCAACAGCGCCGCCCGCCCCGGGCGAATCGCGCCGGCCACGCCCCGCCCCTGCGACCGGCTCGCCGCGATCGCCCAGGCCTATGTCGAGGTGATCGAGGGCTGGGCCTGCAAAGTGGAAGACGCAATCCGCCTCTCCACGCTCGCCGCCGACCTGACCGGCCTGGTCGACCACGCCCCGCAAGTCTGTCTCGGCATGGCCCCGCACCTTGCGCTGCACAGCCCCTCGTTGCGCCACGGCTTGTCCGCGGCGGTCCTCGGCATCCATCTCTGCCGCGCCGTGCGACTCGACGCCCGGCACCAGTACACGGTCGCCAAGGCGGCCCTATTCATGAACCTGGCCGCGCTCGAACTGCAAGATGAGCTCACCGCCCCGCGCGCCGTCCCGAGCGCCGCCCAGCGCATCACTCTGTGGCGCCATCCGCAACTGGCCGCCGACCTGCTGCGCGACACGCCGGGGACCGACCTGTGCTGGATCGAGGCGGTCGAGCAGCACCACGAATCGCTCGACGGCAGCGGCTATCCCGCCGCGCTGAGCGGCGACGAAATCTGCCTCGAAGCGCGCATCCTCAGGATCGCGGACGCGTGGTGCGCGCTCGTCGCGCCGCAGCGTTTCCTGCGCAGCGCGATGACGCCGCGCACGGCCCTGCACTGGCTGCTGTCGCGCAGCCGGCAGCTGTTCGATCCCGTGCTGCTCGAAGCCCTGCGGCGCGTCAACGGCGCCTGGCCGCCCGGCACGCTGGTGCGCCTCGCCAATCGTGAGACCGCCATCGTCGTCGATGCGCCGCACGGCACGGCGCGGCCGCGCCAGGTTGTTTCCTTCCTCGGCGCGCACGGCCGGCTGTTCCGCGACCCGGTTCGCCGCGACACGCGTCGTTCGCCTTACGCCATCCGCGACTTCACCACGCTCGGCGCCGCGACGGTCAAGCCCGAGCACTGGAACCGCATCTGGGAGCTCGCCGCCGGCCCGCGCTAGGGGTCGGCAAGCAGCGCTAGAATGCTGCAATGCATCAAAACGCACGCCTCGAAGTCCTTTCCCGCCCCTCCGCACAACCCCATCCGGCCTTTCCCCCGCTGCTCTTCCTGCACGGCGCCTATACGGCCGCCTGGTGCTGGGAACACTACCTGCCTTACTTCGCCGCCGCCGGCTTCGATTGCCATGCCCTGAGCTTCTCCGGCCACGGCGGCAGTCGCCGCCGCGACCACCTCGACAGCTACTCGATCGACGACTACGTCAACGACGTCGCCGGGATGATCGCCACCTTGCCGACCCCGCCGGTGCTGATCGGCCATTCGATGGGCGGCTTCGTCGTGCAGAAGTATCTGGAAAAGCGCACTGCGCCGGCTGCGGTGCTGATGTGCGCGGTGCCGCCGCAGGGTCTGGCCGCTTCGGCCTTCGGCATGATTTTCAAGCAACCGGGACTGTTCGCCGACCTCAACCGCATGATGACGGGCCGGAGAGTGGCTCTCGACCGCCTGCGCGCCGCCCTGTTTGCCCAGCCGGTTCCGGTCGACGATCTCGTGCGCTATCACCGGCTGGCCCAGCCCGAGTCGCACCGCGCCGTCTGGGACATGATGCTGTTCAACCTGCCGCACCCCGGGCGCGTCCTGCGGCATCTGCCGGGAGGCGCGGACAGCTTGCTGGTGCTGGGCGCCGAGCAGGACATGATCATTCCCGCCGCGCTGGTAGACATGACGGCGCGCAGCTACGGCGCACAGGCGAAGCTCTATCCGGGCATGGGCCACGGCCTGATGCTCGAGGCCGGCTGGCGCAAACCGGCCCAGGACATCAGCGACTGGCTGAAGCGCCGCTTCTGAGCCCGCCCCGCAATCGCCGCTGCGCGGCGATCTGTGATCGAACTCACTCTTCCAGCAGGCTCCTGAGCATCCAGGCGGTTTTCTCGTGCACGTCGAGGCGCTGGGTCAGGAGGTCCAGGGTCGGCTGGTCATTGGCCTTGTCGGCGACGGGGAGCAGCTCGCGTGCGGTGCGCGCAGTGGCCTCCTGGGCGGCGACGAGCAGGCCGATCATCGCGGTGGCCTTGGGTACGCCATGCACCTCCTCGATGCTCGCCCGATCCGCATACTCCTTGAAGCTGCCGGGGGCGGGATGACCCAGGGCGCGGATGCGCTCGGCGATCAGGTCGAGGGCGTTCCACTGCTCGGTGTACTGCGCCATGAACATCTGGTGCAGCGTGTTGAACATCGGTCCGGTGACGTTCCAGTGAAAGTTGTGGGTCATCAGGTAGAGGGTGAAGCTGTCCGCCAGCAGCCGCGACAGTCCCTGGGCGATCTTGGCCCGGTCCGCAACGGAGATGCCGATGTCGATCCCGTTGGTTTTCTTGCTTTTCATGACTGACTCCTTTCGCTGATCTCCGCAAACATCGCGGCGGTTGTGCCATTGTGGGCCCGGCTTGCCCGGAATTCCAGTGGCTTGTGGCAATGACCTGCATAGGACGGAGCTATTTGCAGGGCCAGGTTCCCCGCAGCTTGCTGTCGAGCAGGGCGCGGCGCAGGAGATCGATGGCCTGGTGGCGCGGAAAGCTTGCGCGCCAGACCATGCCGACGCGCCGCAGCGGCGTCGGTTCGGCGAAGGGACGCACGCGCAGCAGGCTGTCGTTTTTCGCCAGGTCATCGACGGCCGAGGCCGGCATGACGGTGATGCCCAAGCCCGAAGCGACCATGTGGCGGATCGTCTCGAGCGACGAGCCCTCGAGCACCTGCGGCCCGCCGCTGCCGGCGCGGCTGCACAGATCGAGCACCTGGTCGCGGAAGCAGTTGCCGCGCCCGAGCATCAGCAACTGTTCTTCCAGCAGATGATCGACTTCGATGAGCTTGCGCCCGGCCCAGGGATGTTGCGCGGGCACGAGCACGCGGAAGGCCTCGTCATAAACGGCCTGGGCGACCAGCCCGGGCTCTTCGACCGGCAGCGCGAGCACCGCCACGTCGAGCTCGCCGTTTTTCAGCGCGTCGATCAGATTGGCGGTGAAATTTTCCTGGATGATCAGCGGCATCTTGGGCGCACGCGCCCTCAGCAGCGGCACCAGCTTGGGCAGCAGGTAGGGACCGATGGTGAAGATCGCGCCGAGACGCAGCGGGCCGGCGAGCGGGTCGCCCGCCGTATCGGCCAGTTCCCTGATGCGCGCGGCCTCGGCGAGCACTTTCTCGGCCTGTCGCACCACCGGCTCGCCGGCCGGAGTGACGGCGACTTCGTTCTGCCCGCGCTCGAACAGGATCACGCCCAACTCGTCCTCGAGTTTCTTCACCGCGACGGACAGCGTCGGCTGGGCGACGAAGCATTTTTCCGCCGCGCGGCCGAAATGCCTCTCGCGGGCGAGAGCGACGATGTAACGCAGCTCGGTCAGGGTCATAATGGACGCATTATGCCGGATGCGCTCGAACATTTCATCGCCGCCCTGGCGACCGGAGCAGGCGTGGAGATCGCGGAAACCCACATCTCCTGGGTGCTGCTGGCCGGCGCCTGCGCCTACAAGATCAAGAAGCCCGTGGTTCTGCCCTTTCTCGACTACGGGACGGTCGAACGACGGCGTTTCTTCTGCCACGAGGAACTGCGCCTCAACCGGCGCTTCGCGCCCGACCTCTACCTCGACGTCGTCGACCTCGCCGGCGAGCCCGCCGTCCGGATGAAGCGCTTCGACGAGGCGCTCCGGCTCGATCGCGTCAGCCGCCGGAACGAACTGACGGCGGCGCACCTGAGCCAGCTGGCGCGCGACCTGGTCGCCTTCCAGGCGCGGGCCGCCGTCGCCGCGCCCGGATTCGGCACGCCGGCAACCGTTCGCGCC
>JAGXSN010000118.1 GCA_018333815.1 Sulfuritalea sp.
CATCGAGCCGGTGGGCGCCGACGGGGATCAGCGCACGCACAACGAAACCTGCCGCGGCATCGCCCTCGACGCGGGCGAAGCCCGGCCCCAGGCGCGCCTTGCGCAGCAGCGCCATGTCCGGCAGGGCGGGCAACAGGCCGCGCAGGTCGCCGCTGCTGTTGGCGACGACCTGACCGCTCGCGCTGATCAACGTGGCGGAATGCACCCCGGCCTGCTCGCGCAGACGATTGAGCAGCACCGCGCCCGGCGCCGGCAGCTCGGCGAGGTCGAAGGCCATCGAGCGGCCCTTGGCCAGCAGGTCGGCCTGCATCGCGTCGAATATGCCGCGGCCGAGGTCGAGGCCGCCGTCGAGCGCCGCCTCGACGCGCACGTCGAACCAGGAATCGATGCTCTTCATGGCGAACTGCATGGATACGGCATAAAGCAGAACGCCCGGCAACACCGCCATCAGCGCCAGCATCAGCAGCAGGCGCGACTTGAGCCGGGCGCCGAACACCCCCTGGCGCCAATCGCGCCGCAGGCGGCGCAGCTGGGTGACCACCAGTCCCAGCAGCACCAGCGCCGCCAGGGCGTTCATGCCGATCAGCAACGGGGTATGGCGGGCGAACAAGGTCGTGTCGGCGCTCGCCGAGATCAGCAGGAGCACCAGCATGCCGCCCAGCGCGGCGGCGATGGCCAAGGCGATGATCATCCTAGCCTCCCGCCGGGCCGCCCCAAGGGAGGCGCCGCCCCCCGTGGGGGCAGCGAAGTGAATTACTGAGCGTGGGGGCCATTATTGCTCGGGCACGGGGGTGAACTGCCAGGTGTGGGTGCTCGCTTCGACCCGCCAGTCGCGGTCGGCGAGCGCGTCGATCTGCAGGGGCTTGGGCAGCTGGGTGTGGTCGAGGGAAAGCCGCACCGCGGCGGTCAACGGCTCGCCCGGCCGCAGAGCGGTCCTGTCGGTGACATTGAGGCGGGCGATGCGCCCGAGCGCCGCCAGCGCCTCGTCGAGCGAATCGTAATTCTGGTGGAGATGGCCGCCGATGGTGAGACGATACTGGCGCGTCAGGGCCTGATAGCTGAGGCGATACTGGAGCACGCGGCCGGCCACGTGCTCGTCGATCCAGTACCAGCGCTTGCGCTTGATCTGCACCTCGAAGCGGAAGTGCAGCGGTACGCCCTTGCGCACCGCCTCTTCGAGACGCGCGCCGATCTGCACGTCGAATTCGGCGCTGACGGCCCAGCCGCGCTCGTCGGGCGCGATCGTCGCGCGCCGGGTCTCGATGTCGCCGGCCAGCGCCGTCCCCAGCAACAGGACGGCGCACAGGAGGACGATCCGCTCAAGGGACTTTTTCCAGCAGTGCGTAATAAAAACCGTCATGGGTGGCCGCGGGCAGGAGTTGCAGTTCCGGATCGGCGCCGCCCGTGGGCAGGCGACGCGCATCCGGGTGACGCGCCGCAAAGGCGTGCAGCTGGCCGCCGTTTTCCTCGGGAAATACCGAACAGGTGCAGTAGAGCATTTTGCCACCGGGCGCCAGCAGCGGCCACAAGGCGGCGAGGATGGCGGCCTGCGTCTGTGCGAAAGCCGCCACATCCGCCGCGCGGCGCAGCCATTTGATGTCGGGATGGCGGCGCGCAACGCCGGAGGCGGAGCAGGGCAGGTCGGCGAGGATGCGGTCGAAGGCTTTGCCGTCCCACCCGTCGCCCGGCCGACGGGCATCGCCGACCTGAAGGTTCGCCCTGAGGCCCAGCCGATCGAGGTTTGCGGCGACGCGGCGGGCGCGTTGCGGGTCGAGCTCGAGCGCGGTCAGGTCGAGTTCGGCCCGCTCCAGCAGATGCGCGGTCTTGCCGCCGGGCGCGGCGCAGGCATCGAGCACCCGCATGCCGTCCCGCGCATCGAGCAGGACGGCCGCCTGCTGCGCACCCCAATCCTGCACCGAGACCCGGCCCTCCCGGAAACCGGGCAGGCGCTCGACCGGCGCCGGCCTGTCGAGCAGGAGAGCAGTGTCGCCAAGCAGCCGGCCCGCGAGCATGTCAACGGGCGGACGGCGACGATTCAGGCGCAGGCACATGGGCGGATGCGTGTTGCCGGCCGCCGCGATGTCCTGCCACCGATCGGGATAGGCGGTACGCAGCTTCTCAAGCCACCAGTGCGGATGACGCCAGCGCGCCACGGCGTCCGCGTCGGCCGCGGCCAGGAGTTCGTCCCGCCGGCGCAGGAAATTGCGCAACACCGCGTTGGCCAACCCCTTGAAGGGTTTTGCGGCGGCCGTGACGGCCTGATCGACGAGGGTGTGCGCCTCTTCCGGCCGGCGTTCCAGGCGCTCCAGCGCAATCAGCAACAGGGCGCGTGCCGGCTTGTCCTTGAGCGGTTTTTCGAGCAGGCGGCCGAGCAGGAAGTCGCCGCGCCCGTAATCGCGCAAGGTCGGGAACACAAGATCGAGAACGGCGGGGCGCAGCGCCGGTTCGATGCCGGCCAGCAATGCATCGGGCGTGCGGCCGGCGAGGACAGTGGCCACCGCCTCCGCGGCGGTTTTGAGCGCTACTGAAAGCAGCGGTGATTTCAACTGAAGCGTTGGCCGACGGAAATGGGGAAGCCATGGAGAAAGTCGGCGCCGGCGAGACGGCGTCCGCCCGGCTTCTGCAGTTCGACCAGGGTCAGGGCGCCGCTCGATTCCCCTTGGCCGCAGGCCACGGTAATGCCGTCGGGCGTGACCGCCAGTATTTTCCCCGGTGTTGCGCCGGGCTGGCCGCTGCCCTCGGCCGGCCGGGCGCGCCAGATCTTGATGACGGTGTCGCCGAGGCGCGTCAGGCCGCCGGGAAAGGGATCGAAGGCGCGGATGCGTCGCTCGATCTCGGCGGCCGGCCGCGTCCAGTCGATGGCGGCTTCGCCCTTCCCGATCTTGCCGGCGTAGGTCATGCCCGTCGCCGGCTGCGGCGCCGGCTGCAACGAATCCAGCCGGTGCAGCGCCATCACGATCAGTCGGCCGCCGAGCAGCGCCAGTTTGTCATGCAGCGTGGCTGCCGTCTCGTCCGCGCCGATTGTCACGGCTTCGGCCAGCAGCAGCGGGCCGGTGTCGAGGCCGGCGTCCATCCGCATGAGGGTCACGCCCGTTTCTGCGTCGCCCGCCTCGATGGCGCGCTGGATCGGCGCCGCGCCGCGCCAGCGCGGCAGCAGCGAGGCGTGGATGTTGATGCAGCCGCGCGGCGGGATGTCGAGCGCCGCCTGCGGCAGGATCAGGCCGTAGGCCGCGACGACCAGCAGGTCGGGGGCCGCATCGATCAGCGGCCGGTGGGTCGCGGGATCCTTGAGCCGTTCGGGCTGGTGGACGGGGATGCCATGTGCCAGCGCGACCTGCTTGACCGGGCTGGCGACGAGCTTCTGGCCGCGATCCGCCGGCCGGTCGGGCTGGGTGAGCACCAGCGGGATGTCGAAGCCGGCGTCGAGCAGCGCGCGCAGCGCGACTGCGGCAAACTCCGGCGTGCCGGCGAAAGCAACTTTCATCAGGCGGTGATGCGCGCTTGCTTGGCCAGTCTCGCCTTGATTCTTGCGAGCTTGAGGCGGGACAGGTATTCGACGAACACCTTGCCGTCGAGATGGTCGATCTCGTGCTGCAGGCAGACCGCGAGCAGACCGTCGGCCTCGATCTCGAAGGGTTCGCCGGCGGGATTCAGCGCGCGCACCTTGACGCGCTCGCTGCGCTGCACCGTCTCGTAGATGCCGGGGACGGACAGACAGCCTTCCTCGCCCACGCACTCGCCCGCACGCCAGACGATTTCCGGATTGATGAAAGCCATCAGCCGCGTTTTGTCTTCGGACACGTCGAGCACCAGCACGCGCCGGTGTACATTGACCTGCGTGGCGGCCAGGCCGATGCCCGGGGCCGCATACATGGTCTCGGCCATGTCCGCCACCAGCCTGCGCACGCCGGCATCGACCGCCTCCACCGGTTTCGCCTGGGTATGGAGCCGCGGGTCGGGATAGCGCAATATCGGCAATAGGGCCATGAAATTCGTCTTTAACCGGTTGATGCTTGCGGAATTTGCGGGCAGAATCCAGGCACAGCCCGGAGGTTCGAGACCATGCGACGCATTATATTCGCCCTGTTTTTGAGTTGTTCAACCGCTGTTTTCGCGCAGGGGGCGCCGGCCCGGCCGATCGAACTCGCCGCGGATGCCCCGGAGCGCCACATCGTCGTGCCGGGGGATACATTGTGGGGCATCGCGTCGAAATTCCTCAAGGATCCGTTTCGCTGGCCCGAGCTCTGGCGCATGAATGCGGAGCAGGTGAGAAATCCGCATCGCATCTACCCCGGCCAGGTGCTGATCCTCGATCGCAGCGGCGCCGATCCGCGCCTGCGCATCGGCAATATCATCCGGCTCGGCCCGCAGGTTCGCGCAGAACCCATCGCGGCGGAAATCCCGGCGATCCCCGCCAGCGCCATCGAGCCCTTCCTCTCGCAACCCCTGGTCATCAACGCCGGCGATTTCGCCACCGCCCCGCGCGTCGTGGCAACCCAGGAGGACCGCGTCTTCACCGGTACCGGGGATCTGATCTATGTCACCAACAACGCCGATCCGCAGGTCAGGCGCTGGCATGTCTATCGTCCGGGCCGGACGCTGAAGGATCCGGAAACCGGAGAGATTCTCGGCATCGAGGCCGTCTTTCTCGGCAGCGCCCGGCCGGCCGGGGAACGCGCCGACGTGCTGCCGCTCGAGCTGACGGCCATCAAGCAGGAGGTCGGCCGCGGCGACTATCTCGTGCCTGCGGAGCGCACCGACGTTCTGAGCTATGTCCCACGTGCCCCGGACCGGGACATCAGCGGCCGCATCATGCACATCTACGGCGGCGTCGGCGAGACGGGGGTCAATTCCATCGTCGCCCTGACGCGCGGCAAGCAGGACGGTCTGGAGGTCGGTCACGTGCTGGCGATCCTGCGCACCGGCCCGACCGTAAGGAACCGTTTCGAGGACGACCGGGTGCAACGGCACGTCCTGCCCGACGAGCGCATCGGCCTGGTCTTCGTCTTCCGCGTCTTCGACCGCGTTTCCTATGCGCTGATCACCAACGCCAACCGGCCCGTGATGGAAGGCGACCGCGTAAGAAAGCCGTAGAGCGCCGCATTCCGTGTCCGCGCCGGACGAACTGGCCGCCTGGCTGCGCCTGACCCTGATCCCCGGCATCGGCGGCGAGGGCCAGCGCCGGCTGCTCAAGGCCTTCGGCGCTCCCGCGGCGATTTTTTCCGCCTCCGGCGGCGCCTTGCGCGGCGTGCTGGGCGGCGCGCTCGCCGAACGTCTCGCCGGTCATGACGTCCGGGCGGAAATCGACGTCGCGCTGGCCTGGGCCGCGCAAGCGGGCAACCACATCCTGACGCTGGCCGACGCGACCTATCCGCAGGCGCTGCTGACGGCCGCCGACCCGCCGGTGCTGGTGTATGCGAAAGGCGATCCTGAACGACTGGCCCTGCTGAACCGGCCGGCTTTTGCGATCGTCGGCAGCCGCAATGCCACGAAACAGGGCGAAGCGAATGCCGCCGCGTTCGCGCAAGCGCTGGCCGCCGCCGGGCTGACCATCGTCAGCGGGCTGGCCGCCGGCATCGATGCCGCCGCCCATCGCGGGGCGCTGCCGGAATCTGCCTCGACGATCGCCGTCGTCGGCACCGGCTGCGACCGCATCTACCCGGCCCAGAACGAGGCGCTGGCGCGCGAAATTGCCGCCAACGGGGTGATTCTCAGCGAGTTTGCCATCGGCACGCCGCCGCTGGCGGCCAACTTTCCGCGCCGCAACCGGATCATCGCCGGGCTGGCGCGCGGCTGCCTGGTCGTCGAGGCCGCCCGGCAGAGCGGCTCGCTGATCACCGCCCGGCTGTCCGCCGAAGCCGGCCGCGAGGTCTTCGCGATCCCCGGTTCGATCCATTCGCCGCAATCCAGGGGCTGCCACGCGCTGATCAAGCAGGGCGCCAAGCTGGTCGAATCGGCGCGGGACATCCTCGAGGAACTGCGCTGGGAAAGGATGGTGAATCCCGCCGCGATCGCAAACATGGCCCCGGTGCCGGAAGCCGAGACCGACCCGGTGCTCGTCGCGCTCGGTGGCGATCCCTGCGATCTCGACACCCTCGTCGGCCGCACCGGTCTCGCCGTGGATGCCCTGCTGGCCAGGCTGTTGCCGCTCGAACTGGACGGCCGCATCAGCCAGTTGCCGGGCGGCCGCTACCAGCGGCTAAACTGAGCCGCAAAAACCCCCGGCTTGCCAGCGGGATTAAAGGGCGCTTATGATGCGCCCCCCATGAGTAAACAATTAATCATTGCCGAAAAGCCTTCCGTCGCCCAGGACATCGCCCGGGCGCTGGGGGGGTTTGCCCGCGAAGGCGATTATTTCGAGAGCGAACGCTATGTGCTCAGCTCCGCCATCGGCCACCTGCTCGAGCTGGCGGTGCCCGAGGAATACGAGGTCAAGCGCGGCAAGTGGAGTTTCGCCCACCTGCCGGTGATTCCCCCGCGCTTCGCCCTCAACCCGATCGACAAGACCGCCGACCGGCTCAAGCTGCTGACCCGCCTGATCAAGCGCAAGGACGTGACGGGTCTCGTGAATGCTTGCGACGCGGGGCGCGAGGGCGAGCTGATCTTCCGCTACGTCGTCCAGCACGCCAGGTCCGACAAGCCGGTGCGCCGCTTGTGGCTCCAGTCGATGACCGCCACCGCGATCAAGGACGGCTTCGCCCGCCTGCGCACCGACGCGGAAATGCTGCCGCTGGCCGACGCCGCCCGCTGCCGCTCCGAGGCCGACTGGCTGGTCGGCATCAACGGCACCCGCGCGATGACCGCCTTCAACTCGCAGGAGGGCGGCTTCTACAAGACCACCGTCGGCCGCGTGCAGACGCCGACGCTGGCCATCCTGGTCGAGCGCGAAAGGGCGATCCGCGCCTTCGAGCCGCGCGACTACTGGGAAGTCGAAGCCGAATTCCAGGCGGTCGCCGGCGTCTACCGCGGCAAGTGGTTCGACGAGAAGTTCAAGAAAGGCGATGACGAGCACGCCAGGGCCGAGCGCCTGTGGGAGCAGGCCGCCGCCGAATCTCTGCGCAAGAAATGCCTCGGCAAGCACGGCGACGTCACGGAGGAGTCCAAGCCCAAGACCGAGGCCTGCCCGCTGCTCTACGATCTGACCAGCCTGCAGCGCGAAGCCAACGGCCGTTTCGGCTTTTCGGCGCGCAACACCCTGGCGCTGGCTCAGGCGCTCTACGAAAAACACAAGGTGCTGACCTACCCGCGGACCGACTCGCGCTACCTGCCCGAGGACTACCTCGGCGCGGTGAAGGACGCACTGCGCGCGCTGTCCGAGGAAGGTTACGGGGCGCTGGCCGGCAACGTGCTGAAAAACGGCTGGGTGCATCCGACCAAGCGCATCTTCAACAACGCCAAGGTGTCGGACCACTTCGCCATCATTCCCACCGGCGCCGCGCCGAAGCATCTGTCCGAACCGGAACAGAAACTCTACGACCTCGTCGTCAAGCGCTTCATCGCGATCTTCTATCCTGCCGCCGAATACCTCGTCACCACGCGCATCACGCGGGTGGATGACGAACCGTTCAAGACCGAGGGCAAGGTGCTGGTCACCCCCGGCTGGCTCGCCGTCTATGGCAAGGAAGCGCAGGCCGAGGATGAAAATCCCAGCCTGCCGCCGCTGCAGAAGAACGAGCGGGTCTGGGCCAACGATGTCGAGGTGAAGGCCAATGCCACCAAGCCGCCGGCGCGCTTCAACGAAGCGACGCTGCTCGCGGCGATGGAAGGCGCCGGCAAGCGGGTCGACGACGAAGAACTGCGCGAGGCGATGGCCGAGCGCGGCCTCGGCACGCCGGCGACGCGCGCGGCGACGATCGAGGGCCTGATCGCCGAGGAATATCTGCACCGCAACGGCCGCGAACTGCAGCCGACCGCCAAGGCCTTCAATCTGCTGTTCGCGCTCGAACAGCTCAAGGTCGACGAGATTCGCTCGCCGGAACTCACCGGCCTGTGGGAGTGGAAGCTCAAGGAGATGGAGCACGGCCGCCTCAGGCGCGAGGAGTTCATGGCCCACATCACCGAGCAGACGCAGGAGATGGTCGAGCGCATCAAGACCGGCGAATTCGCCGACCCCGATTTCGGCACGCTCGCCACCCCCTGTCCGAAGTGCGGCGGCCGGATCCACGAGGGCTACCGGCGCTTCGCCTGCGACCAATGCGACTACAAGCTGTGGAAGGTTGTCGCCGGCCGCCAGTGGGAGCCGGAGGAAATGGACGCGCTCCTCAAGAACCGGCAAATCGGCCCGCTGCAGGGCTTTCGCAGCAAGATGGGACGCGTCTTCGCCGCCGTCATCCGGCTCGACGAGAATCAGGAGCCGAAATTCGACTTCGGCAACGAGGAAGACGCCGGCGAAGAGGTCGATTTCAGCGGCCAGGAGGCGCTGGGCGCCTGCCCGAAGTGCGGCGCACGGGTCTTCGCGCAGCCGATGGCCTATATCTGCGAGAAGTCGATCGGCGCCGCAAAATCCTGCGACTTCCGCTCGGGCAAGGTGATCCTGCAGCAGGAAATTTCCAAGGCCGAGATGCAGAAGCTGCTCGAGACCGGCAAGACCTCGCTGCTCAAGGGCTTCGTCTCCAACCGCACGCGCAAGAAGTTTTCCGCCTATCTCGTGCGCGGCGCCGACGGCAAGGTCGGCTTCGAGTTCGAGCAGCGCGCGGCAAAACCGGCCAAGGCGAAGACGGAAACAAAAGTCGGCGCTGGCGGGACCACACCGCAAAAACCTGCCGCGAAGAAAACCGCCGCGAAAAAGAAATCCTGATCGCCGCAACGGCGCTCAAAACAGTTCGGCGCTCCCCCACATACTGTCGAGATTCGGGAAATCCCATTTTGCCGGATCCTCGCGGCTGACGATCTTTTCCGTGCCGGCACGGATCGACAGATCCACCACTTCGGGCGGGATGTGCGCGTTCGACTTGACCGAGAAAAACACGCGCACCTTGGGACTCAGCAGCGAACGTTCGGTCTGGTCGACGACGATGCCCAGCCGGCCGGACTCGAGGCGCACCAATGAACCGATCGGATAGATGCCGACGCTCCTGACGAAGGCGTGGAACACGCGCTGGTCATAATGTCCCGCCGACCATTCGGTCATCTTGCGGATCGACTCGGCGGGGTCCCAGCCGCTCTTGTAGGGCCGGTTGGAGGTGATCGCGTCATAGACGTCGCAGACGGCGCCCATCTTGGCGAACAGGCTGATCGCGTCGCCCCGGAGACCTTCCGGATAACCCGAGCCATCCACCTTTTCGTGGTGATGGAGGCAGACGTCGAGCGTCATTTCGCCCGCGCCGCGGCCCTCGACCAGCAGGCGGCGCCCCTCGAGCGGGTGTGACTTCATGATGGCGAATTCCGCCTCGGTGAGCCGGCCCGGCTTGTTGAGCACGTCCAGCGGCATCAGCGCCTTGCCCAGGTCGTGCAGCAGGCCGGCCATGCCGGCCTCGCGCGTCTGCTTCCCGTCGAGGCCGAGCTGGCGGGCCAGCGCCACCATCAGCGCGCAGACCGCCACCGAGTGCATGTAGGTGTAGTCGTCGACGGAGCGCAGGCGCGCCAGGCTGATCAGCGCGCCGGGGTTGCGCATCACCGAGCTGGAAATCTCCTCGACCAGCGCGGTGGCCGCCGCGTGGTCCACCGCCTTGCCCATGCGCGCTTCCTGGAACATGGAGACGACGGCTTCCTTGCCCTTGGCGCAGATCTTGGCGGCACGCTGCATTTCCTCGGTTATCGAGGCCCGCGGCGGCGGGGCTGCCGGCTGGGCCACCTGTTGGAGCGCGGCGTCGACCCGGGCGTCGCTCTCGGGCTTGGTCGGACCGGCGACGTCGAGACCCTTCCCGACGTCGATCCAGACTTCCCGGATGCCGCAGCGCCGGACGGCCTCGAGGTCGGCCGGATCCTTGAGGACGAAGTTCTCGCGCCAGAAGGGGTGATCCATCCAGGAGCCGCAAAATTCCCGGATGTGCATTCCCAAGACGAGCCGATCGACGGTGATTTTTTTCAGCATGGTAGACTCGCCGGCCTGGTTGCCCTTCTCCCCTGCGAAGGCGCTGCCGCACCCCGCGCCTGCGGATGTTACCGCGCCTTCCCCGTTGATTTCGTCATGGACAGCATCCAGATCGCCATCCTCTCCATAGTGCAGGGTTTGACGGAATTCCTGCCGATCTCGAGCGCGGCCCATCTGATCCTGTTCCCCAGGCTGGCGGGGTGGGAAGATCAGGGGCTCACCTTCGACATCGCCACCCATCTGGGCTCGCTCTTCGCCGTGGTTGCCTATTTCCGGCGCGAGCTGGCCGGGATGAGCCGCGACTGGGCGCGCTCGGTGCGCCAGCGCCGGCGCGTCGGCGACAGCACCCTGGCCTGGGCCGTCCTGCTCGGCACCCTTCCGGTGGGGCTGGCCGGCCTCCTGTTCAAGGGCGTGGTCGAAACCGAGCTGCGCGCGCCGCTGGTCATCGCCGTCACCACCGTGCTCTTCGCCTTCCTGCTCTGGTATGCCGACGCGGCGGGACGCAAGAACCGCGCAGCGCGCGACGAGCACACGCTCACGGCGCGCGACATATGCCTCATCGGCTGCGCCCAGGCCATCGCCCTGATTCCGGGCGTCTCGCGTTCGGGCATCACGCTCACCGCCGGCCTGCTGCTGGGACTTTCCCGTTCCGGCGCGGCGCGCTTTTCCTTCCTGCTCTCCATCCCGGTCATCGTGCTGGCCTGCGGCCTGAGCGTCTTCGACGTGGTCAGACAGGCGCAGCCGGTCGAGTGGGGCGCGCTCGCGCTGGCGGTGCTGCTCTCCGCCGTGAGCGCCTACCTGTGCATCCATTACTTCCTCAAGCTGCTTGAACGCTTCGGCCTGTTCCCCTACGTGCTTTACCGTTTCGTCCTCGGCGCCGTCCTGTTCTACCTCTTTGCCGGCGCATGAACATCCTGTTCGAGGAAGAGGGCGCCTTCAAGACCGGCGTCATCGTGGCCGACAACGACAGCGCGCTGCAGGTCGACACCGCCAGCGGCAAGCGCATCAAGCTCAAGGCGGCCCACGTGCTGCTGCGCTTCGCCGCACCCGGAGCCGCCGAGCTGCTTTCCCAGGCCCAGACGCTTGCCGAGGACATCGACGCCGAATTTCTCTGGGAAGTCTGCGGCGAGGCCGAGTTCGGTTTCGCGGAGCTGGCCGCCGAGTATGTCGGGGGAAAGCCCGCACCCGCCGAAGCCGCCGCCGTGCTGCTGCGCCTGCACTCGGCGCCGATCTATTTTCATCGCAAGGGCAGGGGACGCTTCCGCAAGGCGCCGCCGGACATCCTCAAGGCGGCGCTGGCGGGGCTGGAAAAGAAGCGCCAGCAGGCGCTCGCCATCGAGGGCATGGCCGAAACGCTCAAGGCCGGCCGGCTGCCGCCGGCCTGTTCGTCCCTGCTCGCGGAATTGCTCTACCAGCCGGATCGCAACCGGCCCGAAACCAAGGCGCTCGAAGCTGCCTGCGCCGAGACGGGGGAAAGCCCCCTGTCGCTCCTGGCTCGCTGCGGGGCGATCCCCGCCACGCACGATTTTCATCTGGGCCGCTTCCTGTTCGAGCATTTCCGCACGGGCACGGGCTTTCCCGACTTCGCCGCGGCCGTCGATCCGGCCGATCTGCCCTGCGCCCCGGTGCGGGCCTTCTCCATCGACGACGCCCACACCACCGAGATCGACGATGCGTTTTCGCTGGCCGCGCGGCCCGACGGCGGGATGCGGGTGGGCATCCACATCGCCGCGCCGGGCCTGGGCTTCGGCCCGGATTCCGATCTCGGGCGCATCGCCCGCAGCCGGCTGTCCACCGTCTATATGCCGGGGCGCAAGATCACCATGCTGCCCGAGACGGTGATCGGCGCCCACACGCTCAGTGCCGGGCAGGACGTGCCGGCGCTGTCGCTGTATCTGGACGTGGCGCCCGATCTGCGCGTGCTCGGGCACGAGACGAAGATCGAGCACGTGCCGGTGGCGGCCAACCTGCGCCACCACGACCTCGAGCCGCTCTTCAACGCGCAGACGCTGGCCGAGGGCACGGTGCCGGAATTTCCCTTCCGCGCCGAACTCGTACGCCTGTGGGCGCTTGCGGGCGTGCTCGAGGCCGGTCGCGGCCAGAGCGCGACCAACCAGACGCGCAAGGACTACCAATTCCGCGTCGATTGGGACATGGATACGCCGCAAGGCCGGGGGCGGATCGCCATCGAGGAGCGTCCGCGCGGCAGCCCGCTCGACACGCTGGTGGCCGAGCTGATGATCGTCGCCAACAGCACCTGGGGCGCGCTGCTGCGCGACGCCGGGATTCCGGCGCTCTATCGCGCCCAGACGGCCGGCAAGGCGCGCATGAGCACGGTGGCCGCGCCGCACGAGGGGCTGGGCGTGGAGTGCTATGCCTGGTCCACTTCGCCCCTGCGCCGCTTCGCCGATCTCGCCAACCAGTGGCAGCTCGTCGCCCTGCTGCGCAACGAAAAGCCGCCCTATCCGCCCAAGTCCGTCGAGCTGATGGCCGCCCTGCGCGATTTCGAACTCACCTACGCGAGCTATGCCGAATTCCAGCGCGCCATGGAGCGCTACTGGTGCCTGCGCTGGCTGCTGCAGGAGAGCGTGACGGAAACGACCGCCCGGGTGCTGAAGGAAAACATCGTGCGCCTGGACGACATTCCCCTCGTCGGCAAGGTGAGCGGCATGCCCACCCTGGAGCGGGGCACGCCCATCCGGCTGCAGGTGGGACAGATCGATCTGCTGGCTGCCGACGCCAGCCTGGGATTCATCGAAGTGCTGGCAACGGATCGCCCTGACGGGGCGATCGACACCGCCGAAGCGGAGGCGGCGGCAGAGTAAAATTTCCGCCATGCCGTTCAATTTGGCCTGGCCCGCGCCGCTTGCCGCGATGGATCCGCCTCAGCGCCGTCTGACGTTGGCGCTCGCCGTTTCTCTGTTCCTTCACGCGCTCCTGCTGTCGATCCGTTTCACGTTGCCCGAAGCGGGCGAGCGCGCGCGCGAACAGGCCCTCGACGTGGTTCTCGTCAATAACCGGCAGGCGACCCGCCCCGACCGGCCGCAAGCCAGGGCGCAGGCGAACCTGGACGGCGGCGGCGCCAGCGAGGCGCCGCTGCGCGCCCGCACCCCGCTGCCGCCGGCGCGCGAGGAACGCCCGGGCAACGACGTCGTCGCCGCCCAGCAACGCGTTGCCGAACTCGAGCGCCAGCAACGCGAACTGCTGACGCAGCCGGGCACCGGCCCGTACCCGGCCGACCGGGCGGAGCCGCCGCATCCGGCGGACGCCCGGATCAGCGGACGCGACCTCGCGGCCAGCGCCCTCGCCATGGTGCGCCTGGATGCCGAGATCGCGCGCTCTCTCCAGGAATACAACCAGCGGCCGAAGCGCAAGTTCATCGGCGCGCGCGTCGAGGAATACCGGTTCGCCCAGTATGTCGAGGACTGGCGCCAGAAGGTTGAACGCGTCGGCAACCTCAACTATCCGCAGGCGGCCCGCGGCAGGCTCTACGGCAATCTGGTGCTGACCGTGGCGATCAAGAGCGACGGCTCGATCGAGCGCGTCGAGCTCAACCGCAGTTCCGGCCACCTGCTGCTCGACGAGGCGGCGCAACGCATCGTCCGGCTCGCCGCGCCCTTCGCCGTCTTCCCGGCGGCGATCCGGCGCGACACCGACATCATCGAAATCACCCGTACCTGGTCCTTCACTGGCGCCGACCAGCTGCAGACCAACTAACCAAGGAAAACACCAATGGCCCAATCCGCCGACGACGTCAGCATGGCCCTGTTCTGCGACTTCGAGAACATCGCTCTCGGCGTGCGCGACGCGCAGTACGAGAAATTCGACATCAACCCCGTGCTCGAGCGCCTGCTGCTCAAGGGCAGCATCGTCGTCAAGAAGGCCTATTGCGACTGGGAGCGCTACAAGAGCTTCAAGGCCGGCATGCACGAGGCCAACTTCGAGCTGATCGAGATCCCCCACGTGCGCCAGTCGGGCAAGAACTCGGCCGACATCCGCATGGTCGTCGACGCCCTCGACCTGTGCTACACCAAGGCGCACGTCACCACCTTCGTCATCATCAGCGGCGATTCGGACTTCTCGCCGCTGGTCTCCAAGCTGCGCGAGAACGCCAAGCGCGTCATCGGCGTCGGCGTCAAGCAGTCGACTTCCGACCTGCTGATCGCCAACTGCGACGAGTTCATCTACATCGACGACCTGGTGAGGAAGAAGAGCCGCGAGGACAAGCAGACCAGGAAACCGGTCGATCCGCAGGAAATGGAGCGCCGCCGCCGCAAGGGGCTGGAGATGGCGGTTTCGACCCTCGAGGCGATGCTCGAGGACCGTGCCGACGACGAGCGCGTCTGGGCTTCGGTGCTGAAGGAAGCGATCAAGCGCCGCCATCCCGGCTTCAACGAGGCCTATCACGGCTATCGCACCCTCGGCGCGCTGCTCGAGGACGCGCACAAGCTCGGCCTGCTCGAGTTCGGCCGCGAAAACAACAGCGCCTATGTGAAGCGGCGCGCCCCGGGCGCCGGCGCGGCGCCGGCCGAGGCCGAGATTCCCGCGCCTCCGGTCATGCCGGCGCCGGATGCGCCGACGCTTCCGCC
>JAGXSN010000119.1 GCA_018333815.1 Sulfuritalea sp.
CGCCGAGACCCGCCGTTACGAGCCCAACAGTCCGTATTCGGCCAGCAAGGCGGCCAGCGATCATCTGGTGCGCGCCTACCGCCACACCTACGGCCTGCCCGTCCTCACCACCAACTGCTCGAACAACTACGGGCCCTACCACTTCCCGGAAAAGCTCATTCCGCTGATGATCGTCAATGCGCTGGCCGGCAAGCCGCTGCCGGTCTACGGCGACGGCATGCAGATTCGCGACTGGCTCTACGTCAAGGATCACTGCAGCGCGATTCGCCGCGTCCTGGAGGCGGGCCGGATCGGCGAAACCTACAACATCGGCGGCTGGAACGAGAAGCCGAACATCGAGATCGTCCGGACCGTCTGTGCGCTGCTGGACGAACTGCGCCCCCGGGCCGACGGCCGCCCCTACGCCGAGCAGATCGCCTTCGTCGCCGACCGGCCGGGTCACGACCGCCGCTACGCCATCGACGCGCGCAAGATCGAGCGCGAACTGGGCTGGAAGCCGGCGGAAACCTTCGAGACCGGCATCCGCAAGACGGTGCAGTGGTATCTCGACCACCCCGCCTGGGTGGCGAACGTGCAAAGCGGCGCCTACCGCGAGTGGATCGGCAAGCAGTATGGCGCGTGAGATGAGCCCACCCCGAAAACCTTCGCTGCGCTCGGTTCTCCCCTCAAGGGGCAAGAAACTCTTGGGGCGGCCCGGCGAGTTTCTCAGGAGGATTCTCCTCACCGGCAAGAATGGCCAGGTCGGCTTCGAGCTGCAGCGCGCCCTCGCGCCGCTCGGCGCGATCGTCGCGGTCGGCCGCAGCGACTGCGATCTCGCCGACGCGGCCGCGATCCGCCGGCTGGTGGCGGAGACGCGCCCGGACATCATCGTCAACCCCGCCGCCTACACGGCGGTGGACCGGGCCGAAGCCGAGCCGCAGCGGGCGCAGGCGATCAACGGCGATGCACCGGGCATCTTCGGGGAAGAAGCCGCGAAACTCGGCGCACTGGTGGTGCAGTATTCGACCGACTACGTTTTCGACGGCCGGCAAGCGGGCGGGTATGCCGAGGACGACGCGCCCAATCCCCAGAGCGTCTATGGCCGGACCAAGCTTGCCGGCGAACAGGCATTGGCGGCCAGCGGCGCGCAGCACCTGATCTTTCGCACCAGCTGGGTTTTCGGCGCCCACGGCGCCAACTTCGCCAAGACCATGCTGCGGCTGGCCGCCGAGCGGCCGGGCCTGAAGGTCGTCGCCGACCAGTTCGGCGCGCCCACCTCGGCGGCGCTGATCGCCGATGTGACGGCGCAAATTCTCGGCCAATACATCCGGGGGCGCCGTCCCGCCGGCGCCGACTTTCCCGCACCTTTCCCCTATGGGCTTTATCACCTCGTCGCGGGCGGCCGGACCAACTGGCACGAATACGCGCAGACCGTCGTGCGGGCGGCGCAGGCCGCCGCTCATTTGACCGATAAGCCGCTGCGCATGGGGCCGGCCGACGTGCAGGCGATCACCACGGCGGAATATCCGTTGCCCGCGCCGCGTCCCGCCAACTCCTGCCTCGACACCACGCGGCTGCGCGACACCTTCGGCCTCTGCCTGCCCGACTGGCGGCACGGTCTGCAGCACGTTCTGACGCAACTGCTCTGACGCCATGAATACGCCTCGCAAAGGCATCATCCTCGCCGGCGGCGCCGGCACCCGCCTGCATCCGGCCACGCTGTCGGTTTCCAAACAGCTGTTGCCGGTGTTCGACAAGCCGATGATCTACTACCCGCTCGGCACCCTGATGCTGGCGGGCATGCGCGAAATCCTGATCATCTCCACGCCGCAGGACACGCCGCGCTTCCGGCAGCTGCTGGGCGACGGCAGCCAGTGGGGCCTCGATCTGCACTACGCCGTGCAGCCCAGTCCCGACGGTCTGGCCCAGGCCTTCCTCATCGGCGCCGACTTCCTCGCCGGCGCGCCCAGCGCGTTGGTGCTCGGCGACAACCTCTTCTACGGCCACGACTTCCATGTCCTGCTCGACAACGCCCGTCAGCGCACCGAAGGCGCCACGGTGTTCGCCTACCACGTGCATGACCCTGAACGCTACGGCGTGGTCGAGTTCGATGCCGCCGGCAAGGCCGTCAGCCTCGAAGAAAAGCCGCGGCAACCGAAATCCGGCTACGCGGTGACCGGGCTCTACTTTTACGACGAACGGGTCGTCGAACTCGCGGCATCGCTGCAGCCCTCGGCGCGCGGCGAATTCGAAATCACCGATCTCAACCGCCTCTATCTCGAACAAGGCAAGCTTGATGTCGAGATCATGGGGCGCGGTTACGCCTGGCTCGATACCGGCACGCACGAATCGCTGCTCGAAGCCAGCCAGTTCATCGCCACCCTCGAAAAGCGCCAGGGCCTCAAGGTCGCCTGCCCCGAGGAAATCGCCTGGCGCCGCGGCTGGATCGATGCCGAACAAGTCAGGCGCCTCGCCCAGCCGCTGGCCAAGAACGGCTATGGCCAGTATTTGCTGCGCTTGTTGAGCGAACGGATACTGACATGAAGGCCGTCCCCACCGCCATCCCCGATGTGCTGGTCATCGAGCCGAAAGTTTTCGGCGACGCCCGCGGCTTCTTCTTCGAAAGCTACAACCGCCGGGCCTTCAAGGAAGCCACCGGTCTCGATGTCGATTTCGTGCAGGACAACCACTCGAAGAGCACCAAAGGCGTGCTGCGCGGACTGCACTACCAGGCCCCCCCCAAAGCGCAGGGGAAGCTGGTGCGCGTGGTGCAGGGCGAGGTCTTCGATGTTGCGGTAGATCTGCGCAAATCATCCTCGACCTTCGGCCGCTGGGTGGGCGAAATCCTCTCCGCCGAGAACAAGAGGCAACTCTGGATTCCGCCCGGATTCGCGCACGGCTTCCTGACGCTTTCCGCCACCGCCGAGTTTCTCTACAAGACCACCGACTACCACTCGCCGGAACACGAGCGCGGCCTGCTCTGGTCCGATCCCGCCCTGGGCATTGCCTGGCCCATCGACGGCGAACCGCAGCTTGCCGCGAAAGACGCGGCTGCACATCCCCTGAAGCGGGCCGAACTCTTCGGGGCAAAATAACTACCATGCCCATTCTCTCTGTGTTCTTCGGAATCATCGTGCGGATGTGGCACGATGATCACCCGCCACCGCATATACATGTCGAATATCAGGGATTCGAGGCATTTGTCGAAATACGGACGGGTGAGATTTTGGCGGGCCGGTTACCCAAGAAGGCCGCCGGGATTGTGAAAGAATGGTGCTTCAAACATCAGTCCGAGTTAATGGAAAACTGGGAACATGCACAGCGTTTTGAGCCTCTCGAACGCATACCAGGAGCAGATCAGGATGATTAAAGTGATCGAAGCCAATTACAAGGGAGATTTTGAGATTGCTCTTGCATTCTCGGATCGCTCTGAAGGCGTTTTCGATGGAAAGACTCTTCTCAAGCATCAAGGCCCATTACTCGATGCTCTGCGTGAAGAGGCATTCTTCAAGCGCTTTTTTATTGATATGGGCGCGTTGTGCTGGCCCAACGGACTAGAGCTTTCTCCGGCAAAACTGCATGACAGTTGTGTGCTTGAGAATGCATGATCAACAAGGCGTGCTGCGCGGACTGCACTACCAGGCGCCCCCCAAAGCGCAGGGGAAGCTGGTGCGCGTGGTGCAGGGCGAGGTCTTCGATGTTGCGGTAGATCTGCGCAAATCATCCTCGACCTTCGGCCGCTGGGTGGGCGAAATCCTCTCCGCCGAGAACAAGAGGCAACTCTGGATTCCGCCCGGATTCGCGCACGGTTTCCTGACGCTTTCCGCCGCCGCCGAGTTTCTCTACAAGACCACCGACTACCACTCGCCGGAACACGAGCGCGGCCTCCTCTGGTCCGATCCCGCCCTGGGCATTGCCTGGCCCATCGACGGCGAACCGCAGCTTGCCGCGAAAGACGCGGCTGCACATCCCCTGAAGCGGGCCGAACTCTTCGGGGCAACACATGAAGCCGGACACGCGAGCATCAATCCATGACCGAATCGACCAAGAAGATTGCCCTCATCACCGGCATCACCGGCCAGGACGGCGCCTACCTCGCCGAATTCCTGCTGAACAAGGGCTACGAAGTCCACGGCCTCAAGCGCCGCACCAGTCTCTTCAACACCGACCGCATCGACCACCTGTATCAGGATCGCCACGAGCAGAACGTCCGTTTCTTCCTCCACCACGGCGACATGACCGATTCCTCGTCGCTGATCCGCATCATCCAGCAAATCCAGCCCGACGAAATCTACAACCTCGCCGCCCAGAGCCACGTCGCCGTCAGCTTCGAAGAACCCGAATACACCGCCAACTCCGACGCCCTCGGCGTGCTGCGCGTCCTTGAAGCCATCCGCATCCTCGGCCTCGAAAAGAAAACCCGCTTCTACCAGGCCAGCACCAGCGAACTCTACGGCCTGGTGCAGGAAACCCCCCAGAAAGAAACCACCCCCTTCTACCCGCGCAGCCCCTACGCCGTCGCCAAACTCTACGGCTACTGGATCGTCGTCAACTACCGCGAAGCCTATGGCCTCTATGCCTGCAACGGCATCCTCTTCAACCACGAAAGCCCGGT
Organism: Sulfuritalea sp.; assembly: GCA_018333815.1. Lineage (GTDB taxonomy): Bacteria > Pseudomonadota > Gammaproteobacteria > Burkholderiales > Rhodocyclaceae > Sulfuricystis. Next base: position 4,595 of record JAGXSN010000119.1, read on the forward strand.
CCGCGGCGAAACCTTCGTCACCCGCAAAATCACGAGAGCCCTCGCCAGAATCAAGCTCGGCCTGCAAGACTGCCTGTATCTCGGCAACCTGGATGCCAAACGCGACTGGGGTCACGCCAAAGACTACGTCGAAATGCAGTGGCTGATGCTGCAGCAGGAACAACCCGAAGATTTTGTCATCGCCACCGGTGTCCAGTACAGCGTAAGAGACTTCGTCAACGCCGCCGCCAAGGAACTCGACATGAGCATCCGCTGGGAAGGGCAGGGCGTCGACGAAAAAAGCTACGACGCCAGCGGCAAGTGCATCGTCGCCGTCGACCCGCGCTACTTCCGCCCCACCGAAGTCGAAACCCTGCTCGGCGACCCCACCAAGGCCAGGGAAAAACTCGGCTGGACGCCCAAGACCACCTTCGACCAGCTGGTCGCCGAGATGGTGCGCGAAGACCTGAAGTCCGCCGAGCGCGACGAACTCATCAAGAAACATGGCTACAAGGCCATGGATTACCACGAGTAAGTGCCGTACCCCATGCGGGGCATTTCATACGCCAACCTCATCACGCGCACCCACGCCGAACTCGACGCGTCGTGGCTGCACGGCCTGAGATCCCTAAAATCTGCTTTGCCGACACGGGAGCAAACCAACGATGAGACTTAACCGCCACGAACTTGATGCAGTGTGCCGCACGCTATATGGTGCCGATCCCAATGCGCGGGTCTGGCTGTTTGGTTCCCGTGCCGACGACTCCAGGCGCGGTGGCGACATCGACATCTACCTTGAAGCCAGCCAGCCGATCGATCTCAAGACCTCGCTGGCGCTCGAATATCGGCTAACGGAGCTGTGCGACGCAAAGGTAGACCTGCTGATCCGGCGACCCGGAGAAGTTGAGAAACCCATTCATGTCATTGCCAAGCAAGGTGTCCCGCTGTGAGCAACGAACTGAACATCCTGTTCGCCAATATCGCCGCCTGTGGGCAGCGCATTCAAAAATTGGCCTACTCCCTTAACAAGAACCGGGCGATGTTTCCGATCACCCTGGCGCGTGTTGAAGCACTTACAGACGACCAGGAAGAGTCCATCGATGCCTTGATCCTGCGCTATTCGCAATGCGTTGCCATGATTCAGGATCAAATATTCAGAGGAATCGCCTACGTGGAGCAGGAGGACCTGAGCGACAAATCGAACCGCGACAAAACACGCCTGATGGAAAAACTTGGCGCCATTCAATCGGCCGACGATTTTGGTACCGCGGCGATTCTCCGCAACAAGTTCTCGCACCACTACCCCGAGGAGGCAAGTCTACGAATTGAAAGGCTGAATCTTGTCGTGGCGGAAGCTGAATATGTCATCGCAACCTTTGCCGACATCATGGCTTACATCGCCCGCAAGGGTTTCGTGAGTAATGGCAACGGTGTTTGAGGCGGGGTCGCCCTGCGGGGTTGATGGTATGTGGCCACAAACTGTGACCACCTCCCTGAGTGCCGTACCCCATGCGGGGCATTTCATACCCGCTGCGGGGCACTTCGTCCCGCCGGCGCCGACTTTGATTGCCCATGACTCCTGACGCCAAAATCTACATCGCCGGTCACCGCGGCCTCGTCGGCTCCGCCCTCATGCGCAAGCTGCGGGCCAAGGGCTACGCCAAGCTCCTCACCCGCACCCACGCCGAACTCGACCTCACCCGCCAGGCCGCCGTCGAAGCATTCTTCGCCCAGGAAAAACCCGACTACGTCTTCCTCGCCGCCGCCAGGGTCGGGGGCATCCACGCCAACAACGCCTACCCCGCAGAATTCATCCGCGACAACCTCGCCATCCAGACCAACGTGATCCACGCCGCCTGGCAGAACCAGGTCAAGCGCCTGCTGTTCCTCGGCTCCAGCTGCATCTACCCCAAGCTCGCCCCGCAGCCGATGAAAGAAGAATATCTGCTCACCGGCCCGCTCGAAGCCACCAACCGCCCCTACGCCCTGGCCAAGATCGCCGGCATCGAAATGTGCTGGAGCTACAACCGGCAATACGGCACCCAATACCTCGCCGTGATGCCCACCAACCTCTACGGCCCCGGCGACAACTACCACCCGGAAAACTCCCACGTCATCCCGGCGCTGATCCGCAAGTTCCACGCAGCCAAGCAAAGCAACGCCCCGAGCGTCACCGTCTGGGGCAGCGGCACCCCGCGGCGGGAATTCCTCTACAGCGACGACATGGCCGACGCCTGCGTCTTCCTGATGAACCTGCCGGACGAGAAATACCAGACCCTGCTGGGCAGCGACGAGGCGAAGACCGGCAGGTTCGAACCGCCGCTGGTGAATATCGGCACCGGGACGGATGTCACGATCAAGGCCTTGGCCGAGACCATCAGGAATGTAGTCGGCTACCCGGGCGAAATCCTCTTCGATCCGACCCAGCCCGATGGCACGCCGCGCAAGCTGCTCGATGTGGGGCGTCTGAATGGCCTGGGCTGGTTGCCAATGACCGAAATGGCGAATGGGTTGTCACAAGCCTGTGACGCATATTCTGGAAAACGAGATTGACAAAGCGATGCGCCAGGGACGCATAGAATTCCAAGGCACCCCCAAAACGGGCGGCTACCATCCAACCGGCGACTCAGCATGATCCAGAAGGACGGAACCCGGCAGTCCAATTGTATGATGGCTCAATTCCATTTGCTCAATTCCATTTCATGCCATTTCACGTTCGCCATTTCACGATGAGACTAAGCACATCACAAATTGAAACCATCCGCGCTGCAGCCCAGCAGAATTTTGGCGCTGAGGCATCCGTATGGTTGTTTGGCTCGCGCGTAGACGATACCAAGCGCGGGGGTGACGTTGACTTATATGTGGAGTCCACCCAAAAAAACACGCTCCTGTCGGCATTGCGTTGCAAAATCGCACTCGAAGACAGTCTGGACCTGCATGTTGACCTTATCGTAAAGGAACATGGGAAAGACAAGCCGATTTACCAGTTGGCAAAAACTCAAGGCATTCAACTATGACCGAACATTTGCGTCTGATCGCACGGCAGCTTGGAAATCTGCAACGAATGTGTGAATACCTTGCTTACTCGACACAACGGGTTCAACGAATTCTCCCCATTGATGACTGGCGAGCACTGAGCCTGGAGCAGCACGAAACACTTGCAGCATTCCGTGTTCGCTTTAGCGAATTTCAGGAGCATCTTGGAAAAACCATGCGTGCGGTTGCGATTGAAGAAGAGGTTGAAGTGGAGCGCTTTGGCTCAGTACTCGCCTTCATGGAAAAGCTGGGCGTACTTGACTCTACAGAACGCTGGAAAATCGTTCGCGAGTTAAGAAACGCGGTAAATCACGAGTATGACGAAGACGCTGACCGCTTGACGCAATTTTTTACAGAAATGGTCAAAGCCACACCAGAATTGCTTGAGCACTACCAGCGATTGCTGAGTTTTTGCGAAAAAGCCTATGGGATCAAGCCTGAATGAAATGCCGCCACTGCGGAACGGAACTCAAGCTGCCCCTGGTGGACCTGGGCAGTGCGCCGCCCTCCAACGCCTAACTGATTGATAGTCATGCGCCTCACACAAGAAGAACGCACCGAAATTACCCGATCCATCGCAGGACGCGATCCATCAGCGACCATCTACCTGTTTGGTTCTCGCGTTGACGATAGCGCGCGTGGCGGCGATCTCGACCTCCTGGTGCTTTCCAGGGAGATTGGCTTGTGGGATCGGCTTGATATCCTTGCAGACCTCCACCGCAAACTGGGCGAGCAGAAGATTGATCTCGTCGTATATCCCGATCTTTCCAAACCCTTTGCACGAATTGCAGCCAGAGAAGGAGTGCTGCTGTGACCCATCCTGACAAGATTCTTTTACTTGT